>JAHELH010000161.1:0-3803 GCA_024644285.1 Paracoccaceae bacterium
TCCACCTGCAATTCGACACCTGAGGCACCGCGATGGCCCGCGACACACCGATCCTCGTCACGCTGCAGCCCTCCTCGGGCGTCGACACCTCGCGCTGGCTTCTGTCGCATTACGGCGTCGACTACCAGGAACGCGCCCACGCACCGATCTTCCACATCCTGGCGCTGAAATACTGGGGTGCCGGGCCCGAGGATTACCCGCTGCTGGTGATGCCCGACGACGAGAAGATCCCCGGCCGGATGAAGATCGGCCCCTGGCTCGATGCCCAGGCTGCGGACGAATTGCGCCTGATCCCCGACGAAACGTCCGAACCCGAGGACTACAAGCAGGTCATGGAACTGGCCGAATGGGCCGGCAACGTACCGGGCAGCGCGGTGGTCAACTGGTCCTATTTCAACCTCTTGAAATACAAGCGCACCGTCTGGTCCTCGCTGGTCACCCACGTGCCCTGGTACGAAAAGCTGATCACCTTCCTGGCCTTCCCGCTGATCCGGCTGTTGATGTACAAGGGCCTCGGACTGAACCAGCAGGTCGCCGATGACAGCCTCAAGACCATCTACGAAAGCTTCGACAAGATCGACGCCATGCTCGCCGACGGGCGCGAATTCCTGGTGGGCGGCAAGCTGTCCTTTGCGGATTTCTCGGTCTCGGGCCTGCTCGGCCCGATGATCCTGATCCAGGGCTACCAGGGACACCTGCCGAACCAGGTCGACTGCCCCGACTACATGCAGAAGGTCTACAAAGAGCTGCGCCAGCGTCCCGCCGGATTGTTCATCCAGCGCATGTACGACCAGCACCGCAATCCCTCGGGCACGGTTCCCGCCAAAAGCTGAGCATCGCCTGACCGCGCGCGCCCGCAGTCGCCCTTGTGCGCCTGCGCACTGGCAATCGCCGCCGATGCCCTTAGGTTAACCAGCAGGCCACAACCGCAAAAGGCACGACGATGACCGCAGACGCCTACACGCCCCCCAGGGTCTGGACCTGGGACAAGGAGAACGGCGGCGAATTCGCCTCGACCAATCGGCCCATCGCCGGCGCCACCCACGACAAGGACCTGCCGGTGGGCCAGCATCCGCTGCAGCTTTACAGCCAGGGCACGCCCAACGGCGTCAAGATCACCGTGATGCTGGAAGAACTGCTGGAAGCGGGCCACCCGGGCGCGGAATACGACGCCTGGCTGATCCGCATCGGCAAAGGCGACCAGTTCGGCAGCGGCTTTGTCGAGATCAACCCGAATTCCAAGATCCCGGCGATGGTCGATCACACCACGACGCCGCCGACGCGCATCTTCGAATCCGGCTCGATCCTGCTCTACCTCGCCGAGAAGTTCGGCGCCTTTCTGCCGCCCGAGCATCACGCCCGCACCGAGACCCTGAACTGGCTGTTCTGGCAAATGGGCAGCGCGCCCTACCTGGGCGGTGGCTTCGGCCATTTCTACGCCTATGCGCCGGAAAAATGGGAGTACCCGATCAACCGGTACGCCATGGAGGTCAAGCGCCAGATGGACGTGCTTGACCGGCAACTGGCGGACCAAAAATACGTCGCCGGCGACGATCTCACCATCGCGGATTTCGCGATCTGGCCGTGGTATGGCGGGCTGGCGATGGGTTGGCAGTACAACGCCGCCGAATTCCTCGACGTGCAGTCCTACGCGCATGTTCAGCGCTGGGCGCGGGCGCTCCACGATCGCCCGGCCTTCCGGCGCGGCCGCATGGTCAATCGCGTCGCCGGCGACCCGTCCTCGCAGCTGCACGAGCGCCACGCCGCCAGCGACTTCGAGACCCGTACCCAGGACAAGATCGCCGCGGAATAGCTAGGTCTCCGGCCTTTCGCGGGCGGCGGCCCAGAGATCGGGCTGGTGCAGCGCCAGGACCAGCAGGAAAGAGGAAATCGCAACCGGTTCGGCCAGGACATAGGCCTGATAGACCATCGGGCCAGCGCCGCCCCAATCGAATGCCTTGGCGTAAAACAGCGCGGCATATACCAGGCTCAATCCCACGCTGGCAAAGGCGATCCAGCCGCGGATCAGGAACCAACCGCGCCCCAGCCCCCAGCGGCGCCGCGCGCGGCTCGCCGCGGCCGGGCTCCGTGCCAGCGACAGACACAACAACCCCGAGAGCAGAACCACCAGCGTCTGGGCCGCGAAAAACAGGTAGCTGCCGGTCATGTGCATCTCGGCATCGTGCGGAAACCGAAAGTTGCTGATCATATACATGCCGACCGAGGCGGCGATCTGGCTGATGAGAAGGCTAAGCGCCGACAGCGCCACCCAGCGCTCGAGGCGCGGTCGGCCCGGCCCGCTATTCGCGGCTATCCGCAGATAGGCAAGCGTCATGACCCCGACCCCGAATGCCAGCGTCAGGGCCGACAGCGTCACCCAGACGGCGAACGGCTCGCCGATCGCCGGATCGGCGATGGCGCGGCTGATCGTCGGCGGCTTCCGCGCGACCACTTCGGGATGGCCAGCGATGAATGCGGCGCGGGCGTAGTAGATCCAGAAATTTACCGCCGCGACCGTGAAAAGATTGGCCGCGATCCCGGTGACCAGCAGCCAGGGCAGCCACGTGGGGCGCGCCGCCGCACCGATATCCGTCGTATCCGTCATTGCCGCAGGTCTAGCTGGATCGTGCGGCCGCTGTCACGTCGAAAAACCGCGCCTGGCGAATGGCTTCGCCACCTGCGGAGTCCACGCCACCGCCCGCAGGGTCAGTCCAGCACCGCCTCGATCTCATCGACGAGCGCGGCGATCTCGCGCGCCGCAAGGCCGGTGCGCGCCATCTCGGCGACGCCGCGACCGTCGCCGAGAGCCTCGGCAAAGGCCACGCGATTGCCGATCCGCGCCTCGGCGCAGGCGGATTCCAGCGCCGCCGCGGCCTCGGCCACGAAGCCGGTCAGCCGCGCCCGCGCCGCCGCCCGGTTTAGCACGATCAGCGTCGGCCGCCGCTCGCGCGCGGCCAGCTCCAGCACGCCCTCGGTCGCCCACAGATCGACCTGGCTCGACGCCACCGGCACCAGCACCAGGTCCGATTCGCGCAGGGCCGGCCGCAGGTCGGCATCGATCTTCGGCGGCGTATCGACGATGACGACGTCGTGCAGCTTGCGCAGCTTCTCGCATTCGTAAGAGATGCCCCAGGCGCTCGACGTGCCGAACGCGACCCCCGCCGCATCGCCCAGCCGCTCGCGCCGGGCCATGTACCAGCGGCCCAGCGAGCCCTGCGGATCGGTGTCCAGCAGCGCCACCGACAGGCCCCGCGCGGCGTATTCCAGCGCGATGTTGGCTGCCAGCGTGGTCTTGCCCGACCCGCCCTTCTGCTGCGCAACTGTAAGTACCTTGCCGGTCATCGCGGTCGCCTCCGCGCGCAGCAGAACGCCGTTCCACCGCCTTTGGCAAGCGAAAACATGCTGCGTCGCAGCGATGTGGCCGATTTGCGGGCGCGAATCCGCGCTCAGGCCCAGCTATCGGGCAGAACGGGGTTGGATTTGCCCTTGGCCATGGCGCGCAGGTAATCCTTCAGCTTGTGGCTGCCCGCCGATTGCTGCTCGCGCGGGCTGACCCAGTGTACCTTGCCCAACTGCCGGTACCCCAGGAACGGGAACGGCAGATGGCAGGCGGTGTCGTCGAATCGACAGACATTGAGGATCCGGTGCTCGCCCTTGAACCGACTCTTGCCCCGCAGGGGACGCGGCGAGGCGAAACAGATCGCCGGGACCCCCAGCGACGCGGCGACGATCTGGGCCGAGGCCGCGCCCAGCGAATGCCCCAGAACCCGCTTCGCGCCGGCGCCCTTGGCGAAGGGATAGAT
>JAHELH010000161.1:3903-5926 GCA_024644285.1 Paracoccaceae bacterium
GGGCTCAACCCCTATGTCGAGGACGTGGTGCGGCGCGTGGCCAAGGCCGGCTATATCGGGCTCGGCCCCGACGGGCTGACCCCTCTCGGCGGCTATCCCGGCAACGACGACGAGGGCCGCGAGATGCAGCGCACGCTGGACCGCGCCAAGCTGATGGAGGATTTCTTTGCCGGCTACGAGCACCTCGCCAGCCTCGAAGGCAATAACGGCAAGTTCGGCGCGGTGGGCTTCTGCTATGGCGGCGGCGTCTGCAACGCGCTGGCGGTGGCCTATCCCAACATGGCCTGCTCGGTGCCGTTCTATGGCCGCCAGGCCGACGCGGCGGACGTGCCGATGATCCAGGCCCCGCTGATGCTGCACTATGCCGGGCTCGACGACCGGATCAACGCCGGCTGGCCGGATTACAAGGCAGCACTCGACGCCCATGGCAAGGATTACGTGGCGCATTTCTACGAGGGCGTGAACCACGGCTTCCACAACGACACCACGCCGCGCTACGACGAGGCTGCGGCCAAGCTGGCCTGGGAGCGGACGCTGGAGTTTTTCGCGACGCATCTGGGATAGAACCAGAACCGCCGACGCGCGAATGGGTCAGTACTGGCCCGCCGGCCCGTGCATCGTGTCTGGACACAGCAGCGCTGCCGTCCCGGCGCTATTCTGGCACCTTGAAGGTCAGCGCGGCCCACAGCGATTCCCAAACCGGATCGTCCGGCCCTGCGCCCTCCAGAAACCGCATCACCACCGCGTCGAACAGGTATTCGTGCCCCGCCTCGACCGGGATCGTCGCCTCGCCGTTGCCGTCGGTGCGGTGCAGGGTGACGCTCACCGTGCCGTCCGGCGCCCGGTCGAACACCTCGACCTGGGTGTCCACCCGCGGCTGGCCCTGGTACAGCACCCGCACCGGCATCCCGGCCGCCAGATCGCCGGTATAGGGATTGGCCAGTGCGAGGATCTCGGTCTCCATCCCCACCTCGCGGTCCGCCCCCTCTCCCGCGCCCACGGCGATCAGGCTCTTGGCATAGCGGCTGTAGCGTTCGCGGAACCCGGTTTCGGGAATGCCGCGCTCGCGGTTGATGTCCAGCGCCCAGCCAAAATCCTTGTGGGTCACGAAGTTCTCGAACAGCCGCGGGTCGTTATACGTCAGAATGCTGTCTCCGGTCTGGTGCACCACCGTCACCAGCCCCTCGCCCGGCGCCGCCATGTTCAGCGCCGGCCGGTCCCCGACCGTGCCCGCCACCGGCACGACTGTGTCGCCCATCACCAGCTCGAAGCGTTCGAAACGCTGCGGGATGAACGCATAGGACGCGCCCTTGAACTTTTCGCCCACCCGGATGTCGGCCACCAGCTGCCCCTCCACCGGTACGGCATAGCTTTGCGGAGAAATCCAGAATTCGTGGCTTGACGCGGGCAGGGCAGCGAAGGACACAGCCGCGGCAAGGTAAAGCGAGGGCAAGCGCATGGGAAAGGTCCGATCCGT
The DNA here is from genome assembly GCA_024644285.1 of Paracoccaceae bacterium. Classification (GTDB taxonomy): domain Bacteria; phylum Pseudomonadota; class Alphaproteobacteria; order Rhodobacterales; family Rhodobacteraceae; genus JAHELH01. Next base: position 5,381 of record JAHELH010000161.1, read on the forward strand.
TGGTGTGACGCACAAGCTGGCATGCCGGGCCTCGCTGTCAAGCGCCGCCGCGCTGGCGCTCAGTCTTGTGATCTGGCTGGCCGCAGCCTTCGCCGCATCGGCGCACGAAATCCGCCCCGCCATCGCCGACGTTACCGTGGGGGCCGAGCGCCTAAGCCTGGACCTGACCCTGACGCTTGAATCGCTGGTGGCGGGGATTGACCTGCAGGGGATCGAGGATACCGACGAGGCGCAGGGCGCCGACCGCTACGATACCTTGCGCGCCCTGCCGCCCGACGCGCTTGAGCGGGAATTGCGCGGCCGCTGGCCCGAGTTGGCAGGCGAATTCCTCCTCATGGCCGGCGAGACCGCGCTGACGCCCGAAATCGGCGGCGTCGAGATCCCCGAAGTCGGCGACGTCACGCTGCCGCGCGACAGCCGCCTGACGTTGACCGCCGCCCTGCCGCCCGGCGACGACCCGGTGACGGTCGGCTGGGTCGCCCGCAACGGGCCGCTGGTCCTGCGCCAGGTGGGCGCCGGAGAAGATGCCTATGCCGCGCTGCTCGA
>JAHELH010000162.1 GCA_024644285.1 Paracoccaceae bacterium
CCCCAGAGCACCTTGATCACTTCCCAGCCAGAGCCGCGGAAATTACCCTCGAGCTCCTGCACGATCTTGCCGTTGCCGCGCACCGGACCGTCCAGCCGCTGAAGGTTGCAGTTGATCACGAAGATCAGGTTGTCGAGCTTCTCGCGCGACGCCAGGTCGATGGCGCCGCGGCTTTCCGGCTCGTCCATCTCGCCGTCGCCGAGGAAGCACCAGACCTTGCGGTCGGCCATGTCGATCAGGCCGCGGTTGTGCATGTATTTCATGAACCGCGCCTGGTAGATCGCCATCAGCGGCCCCAGACCCATGCTGACCGTCGGGAACTGCCAGTATTCCGGCATCAGCCAGGGGTGCGGATAGGAAGACAGCCCGCCGCCGCCGACCTCCGAGCGGAAGTTCTCCATCTGCTCCTGGGTGAACCGGCCCTCCATGAACGACCGCGCATAGATCCCCGGCACCACGTGGCCCTGGAAGAACACAAGGTCGCCGCCATGCATCGTCGACATGGCCCGCCAGAAGTGGTTCAGCCCGGTATCGTACATGCAGGCCGACGACGCGAATGACGCGATATGCCCGCCATATTCGCTCGATTCCTTGTTGCGCCGGACCACCGTCGCCATCGCGTTCCAGCGGTTGATCCTGCGGATCCGCTTCTCCATCTCGGCGTCGCCGGGGATCTCCAGCAGGTCATCGGCTGGGATCGTGTTCTGATACGGCGTGGTGGCGCTGAACGGCAGGTTCGCGCCCGCCGCGCGGGCCTGCTGCACCGCCTTGTCCAGCAGGTAATGCGCCCGGTTCGGGCCGTCGCGCTCGATCACGTCAAGAACGGCGTCCTGCCATTCCTGGCTCTCGATCGGATCGATATCGGGGAAATCTTTGCTCATCGGTCTTGTCCTTTAGACGAAGAACTGCGCGCCGTTGGCCGAAATCGTCGAGCCGTTGATGAAGCCCGCGTCATCCGAGGCGAGGAAGGTCACACAGCGCGCGATCTCTTCCGGCTCTCCCAGCCGACCGGCCGGGATCTGCGCGATGATGCTCTCGCGCACCTTCTCGGGCACCGCCATCACCATCTCGGTGGCGATATAGCCGGGGCAGACCGCGTTCGCCGTGATCCCCGCCCGCGCGCCTTCCTGCGCCAGGCTCTTCACGATCCCCAGATCGCCGGCCTTGGTCGCGGCATAGTTCACCTGGGCGAACTGGCCCTTCTGGCCGTTGATCGACGAGATCACGATGACCCGGCCGAACTTGCGCTCGCGCATGCCAGGCCAGACCGGGTGCACGGTGTTGAAGACACCGGTGAGGTTGGTGTCGATAACCTCTTTCCACTGCTCGGGCGTCATCCGGTGAAACGGCGCGTCGCGGGTGATCCCGGCATTGGCCACCACGATGTCGATCGGCCCGACTTCGCTCTCGACCTTCTCGATGCCGGCTTTCGAGGCGTCATAATCCGCCACGTTCCACTTGTAGGTCTTGATCCCGGTCTCTTCGGTGAAGGCCTTCGCCTTCTCGTCGTTCCCGGCATAGGTCGCGGCGACGTTGTAGCCTGCCGCCTTCAGCGCCTTGGATATCGCCTCGCCGATGCCGCGGCTGCCTCCGGTGACCAGTGCTGTGCGTGCCATATCACTATTCCTCCCATTCTTTTCGTTTGAGTCCATGTTGTTCCAGAAACGCCGCCCCGTCCACCTCGCCCCTGTCCCAGGTGGCGCGGATCTTTTCCGGGTCGGTGAAGTCGATCTTGTCGGCGGGTATTTCGTCGGACGGCGCAAGGTAGACGCGGTCCGGGTGGTCGGGGACATTGCGGTAGCCGCGGGTCAGCAGGACCAACGTGCGTCCCCGGTCCGGTTCGGGCATCGGCGCCTGGTCGACCATGCCCCCATCGATGACCGCCTGCCCGTCCCACTCGGCCAGGTCGAACAGCGGCGGAATGGTCGCCGCGGCGCAGACCAGGTCGACCAGCCGCCCGGCGCGTGCCGCGTCGCGCGCATCGACCAGGCTCGACGTGACGCCGACCTTCTCTGCCCAGTTGAAATGCGGGCTGGAGACCAGGTGCAGTTCCGCCTCGTAGGCCAGCGTCGCGGCGGTGGCCGACAGCTTGCCGCCCTTCGGCGGATGGCCGATGAGAACCTGGAACGACACGCCTTCGGCCACGTCGCGTGCCGCCGCTTCGTTCAACGTCTCGGCGACGACCTCGCGATAGATCCGCTGATGCGGCGTCAGTCCCGCGCCGTCGTCCGCGACCGCGTGCCATTCAAAGTTGCGATCCTGCCGCGCAAAGGCCCGCGCCATGATCCGCAGCAGGTCCCGCCCGCGATCCGCGATAAAGCAGGCCGCCGAAAGCGCGCCGCCGCTGACCCCGGTGATGCGCGCGGGGTCAAGCCCGACCGCGTCTCGCACCACGTTCATGAACCCGCCCTGCCAGAAACACCTTGTGCCCCCTCCCGAAAAGACGACCTGATCGAAAGAGAGCGTTCCGGTCATCCGCCTAGTCCTCCAACGGCAGAAAGCCGCGATCTTCGCCAAGCGCTGCGCAGTACTCGATCCAATCGACATTCTCGCGCAGCTTGAGCAAACTCGACATCCGCCCCGACCATTTCGTGGCGAGATCGGCGCGCAGATCCCGGACATGCGCCTCCGGATCGGCGATGCCCTCGGCCGAGGCCTGGCGGACCGCCTCTTCGGCGAAAAGCTCCGCCCCGGCATACATGAGCTCCTGCTTCTCGGGACTGCGGCGCCTCGCCGGCCGAAGCCCCGCGATCTCGGTATAGATCACGGCGCACTCGGCAAGGCTGGTCGAGATCGGCTGCACGTTCTGCCCGAATGCAGGGGGGGCGGCGGGACTCATGGCAACCACCGGTGCCAGACAGATCCAGCCGCCCGCCCGGATCACGGACGTTCCAGGCACATCGCGACGCCCATGCCCCCGCCGATGCACAAAGTGGCAAGGCCCTTCTTGGCATCCCGCCGCTTCATCTCGTGCAAAAGCGTGTTCAGGATACGCGCACCCGAGGCACCGATCGGGTGCCCGATGGCGATCGCGCCGCCATTGACGTTCACGATCTCCGGATCCCAGCCCATGTCCTTGTTGACCGCGCAGGCCTGGGCAGCGAAGGCCTCGTTGGCCTCGACCAGGTCCAGGTCCTCGACCTTCCAGCCGGCCTTCTCCAGCGCCTTGCGGCTGGCATGGATCGGGCCGACGCCCATGATCGACGGGTCCAGCCCGGCGGTGGCGTAGGACGCGATGCGCGCCAGCGGCGTGATGCCCCGCTTCTCGGCGTTCTCGGCGCTCATCAGGATCACACCCGCCGCGCCGTCGTTCAAGCCCGAGGCGTTCGCCGCCGTGACCGAGCCGTCCTTGGCGAAGGCCGGGCGCAGCTTGGCCATCGCATCGATCGTCGCGCCGTGGCGGATATACTCGTCCTTGTCGACCACGATGTCGCCCTTGCGGGTCTTCACCGTGAACGGAATGATCTCCTCGTCGAACCTGCCGGCCTTCTGCGCGGCCTCGGCCTTGTTCTGGCTGGCCACCGCGAAGGCGTCCTGCTGGTCGCGCCCGATCTGCCATTGCTGGGCCACGTTCTCGGCGGTCTGGCCCATGTGATAGCCGTTGAACGCGTCCCACAGCCCGTCGCGGATCATCGTGTCGATATAGCTCACGTCGCCCATCTTGTGGCCGGCGCGCAAATGAGCGGCATGCGGGCTCAGCGTCATGTTCTCCTGGCCGCCGGCCGCCACGATGTCGGCATCGCCCAGCTGGATATGCTGCGCGCCCAGCGCCACCGCGCGCAGGCCGGAGCCACAGACCTGGTTGATCCCCCAGGCAGAGCTTTCCTTGGGAAGCCCCGCATTGATATGCGCCTGCCGCGCCGGGTTCTGCCCCTGCGCCGCGGTCAGGACCTGGCCGAGGATCGTTTCGTTCACTTCCGACTTGTCGATCCCCGCGCGCTCGACGATGGCCTCCAGCATGGCGGCGCCAAGATCGTGGGCCGGGGTGTTGGCGAAGGATCCGCCGAAGCTACCGACAGCGGTGCGCCCCGCGGACGCGATTACGACATTCGTCATCTCAGTTCTCCCGAGTGTGTTGTGGTGACACCGGCCCGGTCGGCAACCGGACGGCCTGGTGGATGGGTGGCAGGAGAGGACCGGCCAAGCGACCGAAGTCAGCGTGCAGAGGCCGCCTGCGCGGCACCAGCCGGGAGGGACACGGCGGATTCTGGCAGCCGGACGCTATAACTTCGTTCCTCTTCCTTGCGCTGCGCGACGGATCGCGCATCTCGAAATGCAAACCGCCCTCGCATGCGTGCCGCCACGGCCCGGCAGGCAAGAGCCTCATGATCATGCCCGCGTCCACGCGGGAAACGCAACGCGAAATTGCGCCCAAGCAGCGGAGATCCGGATTACGGCGGACGCATGGCTGTCGACAAGCCCCCGCATCGTGCTAGCAATAGATGCCGCCAGAGGGAAACGCCGCCATGACCGACACGCCGCAGGAACGGACACCCGCCCTCCCCGACATCGGCCGCATCGCCGAGCGCTGGGCCGAGACCTCGCAGAAAAGCCTTGCCCTGATGAACCGCTTCGCCGAGCAGGCCATGACCCCCGCGATCGGCACCGCCGAGATCGACCAGAGCGCCCTGCGCGCCTTCCAGGATCTCGCGCTCAAGCTCTCCACCAACCCGATGGCCGTGGCCGAGGCGCAAGTCGATCTCTGGAAGGGCATGATGGACGTCTGGACCGACACCGCCGCGCGCATGGCCGGGGTCGAGCCCGGCGGCGGCAAGGCCGGGAAACCGGACCGCCGCTTCGCCGGCGAGGAGTGGGAGGAAACCGTCGCCTTCGACTACATCAAGCAGTCCTACCTGGTGGCCTCCGACTACATCCAGAACCTCGTTGGCGCCGCCGAGGACGATCTCGACCCGGCCGCCGCGCGCAAGGTCAAGTTCCTTTCCCGCCAGTTCGTCAGCGCGATCTCGCCCGCCAATTTCATCGCCACCAACCCCGCGGTGCTCAAGGAAACCGTCAACTCCGGCGGCGAGAACCTGCTGGCCGGCCTCAACAACCTGCTGGGCGACCTCGAACGCGGCGAGGGGCAGCTGAAGATCTCGATGACCGACGAAAAGGCCTTCGAGGTGGGCAAGAACGTCGCCTCGACCCCCGGCAAGGTGGTGTTCCGCAATCGCCTCTTCGAGCTGATCATGTACGAGCCCAGCACCGACAAGGTCCACGCCACCCCGATGCTGTTCGTGCCGCCCTGGATCAACAAGTACTACGTGCTCGACCTGAAACCGGAGAACTCCCTGATCAAGTGGGTCGTCGACCAGGGTCACACCCTCTTCGTCATCTCCTGGGTCAACCCCGACGATTCGCTGAAGGATGTCTCCTTCGCCGACTACATGCGCGAGGGCGTGCTGGTCGCCCTCGACGAGGTCGAGAGGATCTGCGCGCAGCCCAGGATCAACCTGCTGGGCTTCTGCATCGGCGGCATCCTGTCCACGACCACGCTCGCCTGGATGGCCGCCAAGGGCGACGACCGGATCAATGCCGTCACCCTGCTGGCCACCATGATCGACCTCAAGGACGTGGGCGAGATGTCGGTCTTCGTCGACGCCGAGCAGATCCGGGGCATCGAAAAGAAGGTCTCCAGCCGCGGCTATCTTGAGGGCCGCGAAATGGCCGAGATGTTCAACATGATGCGCGAGAACGACCTGATCTGGTCCTTCGTCGTGCAGAACTACCTGATGGGCAAGGAACCCGTGCCCTTCGACCTCTTGTACTGGAACTCCGATTCGACCCGCATGCCCGCGAAGATGATCGTCGAGTACCTGTCGAAATTCTACCGCGACAACGCCTTCATCGAGGGCGGGCTGGAAATCGA
>JAHELH010000163.1 GCA_024644285.1 Paracoccaceae bacterium
GACAGCACCACCTTGCCCTCCTCGCCCGACGCCTCGTCGGTCTGCGGCAATTCGCTGGCCGAGATCGGGCCGGAGCCCTCGCCGAGGATCAGCACCCGCTCGATCACGTTTTTCAGCTGACGCACGTTGCCGGGCCAGACCATCGTCTGCAGCAACGCCACCGCCTCGTCCGAGAGCTTGCGCAGCGGCAGACCCTGGCTGCGGTTGAATCCGGCGATGAAATGCCCGGCCAGCGCCGGGATGTCCTCGCGCCGGTCCTCCAGCGAGGGCACCGAGATCGGCACGACGTTGAGCCGGTGATAGAGCTCCTGTCGGAAGGCGCCCTTCTGAATTTCGGCCTGCAAGTCCTTGTTGGTGCTGGAGATCACCCGCATGTCGACACGCACCTTGTCGGATCCGCCGACGCGCTGGAACTGCTGTTCCACCAGCACGCGCAGGATCTTCGACTGGGTGCCCAGCGGCATGTCCGCGACCTCGTCGAAGAACAGCACGCCGCCATGGGCCTGTTCCAGCAGACCCGGCTCGACGCCGCGGTCGGCGCCCTCGCGGCCGAACAGCACCGCCTCCATCCGTTCGGGCTCGATCGAGGCGCAGTTGACGGTGACGAAGGGCGCCTGCGAACGGTTGGAATGGGCATGGATGTAGCGGGCGGCGACCTCCTTGCCACAGCCGGCGGGGCCGGTCAGCATCACCCGGCCGTTCGACTTGGTCACCTTGTCGAGGTTGGATTTCAGGGCCTTGAAGGCCGAGCTTGACCCGATCATCTCGCTGGTGGTGTCGTCGCGGCGCTTCAACTCCACGTTCTCGCGGCGCAGGCGCGAGGTCTCCATCGCGCGGCCGATCACCACCATCAGCTGGTCGATGTTGAAGGGTTTCTCGATGAAGTCGTAGGCGCCCTGCTTGATCGCGGCGACGGCGATCTCGATATTGCCGTGGCCCGAGATGATGACGATGGGAATCCCGGGATTGTCGCGCTTGGTCGCCTTGAGGATGTCGATGCCGTCCATCCGGCTGTCTTTCAGCCAGATGTCGAGGATCATCAGTGCCGGCGGCTCGGCGTTGATCGCGGCCATGCACTCGTCGGAATTGGCGGCCAGCCGGGTGGCGTAGCCTTCGTCCTCCAGGATGTCCGAGATCAATTCCCGGATGTCGCGTTCGTCGTCAACGATCAGAATATCGGACATATTGCCACCTCACACTGCTGCCCTGCGGGTTCCGGTCGCCTCGGCCACGGGGGCCAACGGCAACCTGATTTCGGCCCGCGCCCCGTGGCGCGCGCCCTCTTCAAACGGGTCGGCATCGGTCAGCACCAGGGTGCCGCCGTGCTCTTCGATGATTTTCTTGACGATGGAGAGGCCCAGGCCGGTGCCCTTCTCGCGCGTGGTCACGTAGGGTTCGAACAGCCGCGCGCGGTCGGCGGGCAGGCCCACGCCATTGTCGGAGACGGTGATCAGGACCTCCGAATCGGTATGTTCCATGGTGACGCGCACCTCGCCGGCGTAACCGGCATCGCCGGACTGTTCGCGATGGGTTTCCACGGCTTCGCCGGCGTTCTTGATCAGGTTGGTCAGCGCCTGCGAGATCATCGTCTGATCGATATCGGCCATCACCGCGTCATCCGGCAGACCGGAGGTGACGGTCACGCCCTCGGTCGCGCCCTCTTGCAGGACGACGGCGTCGCGGACCAGCTTGGTCAGGTCGTGCACGCGGCGCTCGGGCTCGGGCATACGGGCGAATTTCGAGAACTCGTCGACGATGCGGCGCAGATCACCCGTCTGCCGGATGATGACGTCGGTCAGCTCGATCAGCCGGCCGGCATCGTCGCCAAGCACAGGCGTGTACTTGCGCTTCAGCCGCTCGGCCGACAGCTGAATCGGCGTCAGCGGGTTCTTGATCTCGTGCGCGATGCGGCGCGCCACGTCGCCCCAGGCGGCCATGCGCTGCGCGCTGACCAGATCGGTGACGTCGTCGAAGGCGATCACGTAGCCTTCCAGCGCCCCGTCCTCGGACCGCCGGGTCGACATCCGCACCAGCAGGTTTTCAAGGCTGCCGCGGCGCATCATCTTGATCTCTTCCTGCGCAGTCTCGGCGGCGCTGAGGCGCAGGCGCTGTAACAGGGTGTCGAATTCCGGCACGACATGCGCCAGCGCGCCGTCATGGGCGTCGGGCGGCAATCCCAAAAGCCGCTCTGCGGAACGGTTGACGAAGGCGACGTTGCCGTCGGCATCGAGACCCATGACCCCGGCGGTGACCGAGCTGAGCACTGAATCGAACAGCCGGCGGCGGCGTTCGATCTGGGCGTTGTTCTGCAGCAGCGCGTCGCGCTGGCCCTTCAGCTGGTGGGTCATCTGGTTGAAGATTCGGCCCAGCATGGCGATCTCGTCATCGCCCTGCTCTTCGGGGATATAGACGTCCAGGTCGCCCGCGCCCACGCGTTGCGCAGCGCCGGCCAGGCGGCCCACGGGCTTCGACAGGCGCTCGGCGAACCACAGGCCCAGCCAGATCGCGGCGAGGATCAGGATCACCGCGAAGCCGAGATAGAGCAGTCCGAATTCGAAGACGATGCGGCCGCGCTCGTCCTCGAGCTGGCGGTACAGCGCCACGGTCTCCTTGGTGTCGTCCAGCAGGCTGAGGATCTGGCCGTCGACGTTGCGCGAGACATAGAGAAAGCGGTCGGCGAATTCGGTCAGGTTGACGATGGCGCGGAACTCGTTGACGTCCCAGTCCTGGATGATGACGGTTTCGCCCTCGCGCGCCTCGTCAAGCTGGTCCGGGCTGGGCCGCTCGAAATCGAAGAGATAGGACCGTTCGCCCCGCGCCTTGATCTCTCCGCCGCCGTCGATGACGTAGGCCTCTCTCAGGCCGCGTTGCACCAGCGCCTGGCCCTGGGTCAGAAGTTGGCGCAGCTCTCCGTCGGAGACGAAGAAGGTCGCCTGGCGCGCGGAGTTGAGGTAGTCGGCGAGGCTTTCGGCATCCTCTTCCAGGTCGCGGCGGTGTTCGTCTTCGTAGGCCTCGGCGGCGGCCAGCGAGGCGCCGAGAACGCTGCTGACCCGGTCGGAGAACCAGCCCTCGAGGCCGACATTGACCGTCAGGCTGGCGAAGACCGCGACCAGGATCGTCGGCGCCAGCGCCACCAGCGCGAAGACGCCGGTCAGCCGCAGGTGCAGGCGCGACCCGGCCGATTGCGCCCGCCGCGCCGCGATCATCTGGGCGACGCGCTGCAGGACCAGCGCGGCGACGGCCAGCACGTAGACCAGGTCGGTCAGCAGGATCAGCCGCAGCGACAAGGCCGAGGCGCCCTGGTCGAGCGGGCCGAGGATCAGGAAGGTCGCAATAGCAAGCACCGGGCCCAGAATCACCAGTCCCAATGTCGCTGCGTTCTGGACCCTGCGCTGCCGCCGAAGCCTGCTCAGTCTGTCCCAGCTTATGGACCGCGCGGTTGTGCGCACAGTCGGAATACCTCTGAAAAAGGGCTACCCATCCCTTGCGGGAGCGGGCAGCATTACCGCCAGATGTGGTGGCTGTTGTGGCCGCTGCGGCGGCCCTGCCACTCTTATGTTGCGGTTTTACATCAATTTGCGGCGGCGTGTCACGCGGATATCGAGCTCGGTGATCTTTTTCCGCAGCGTATTTCGGTTGATGCCCAGCAAATCGGCGCATTTCGCCTGGTTTCCGCCGGTGGCGTCCAGGGAAATCTCGATCAGCGGCAGTTCTATCTCGCGCAGGATTCGGGTGTAGAGGCCGGGCGGCGGCAGCGTTCCGCCGTGCAGGTCGAAGTAGCGCCGGAGGTGCCGTGCGACCGAGGCGGACAGCTTGTCGCCCTCGGACCCGCCGGCCAGCGGTTCCATCGCGGGCTGGTTGCCGAGCGCCTGCTCGACCTCGGCGCGGCTGATGTCCTCCTGCCCGCCGGTGACGGCAAAGCGGCGGATGGTGTTTTCCAGCTGCCGGACATTGCCGGGCCAGCTGTAGGCGCGCACCAGTTCCAGCGCGTCCGGAGACAACCGGCGCAGCGGCAGGCCGGTACGCTCGGCCCGGGCCAGGAAATGCTCGGCCAGAAGCGGGATGTCCTCGACCCGCTCGCGCAGCGACGGCACCTGGGCCGTGATGCCGCTGAGACGGTAATAGAGGTCCTGGCGGAAGCGGCCCTCTTCCATCGCTTCGGCCAGGTCGGTCTGGCTGGTGGCCATGACGCGCGGCGCGTTGTCGGTGAGACTGTCGAGCATGCGCACCACCCGCGCCTGCGCCTCGTCGCCGAGGTCGCTGACCTCGTCGAACAGGATCGAGCCGTTGCGGGCGCGGCTGAGCAGCGTCGCGGGGCCGTCCATGGTGGCCAGATCCGCGGCCGCGGCCACCACGAAGGGCAAAGTGCGGCGGTCCGAGAAATCGTGGATCGCGCGGGCGATCAGCGACTTGCCGGTCCCCGATTCGCCCGAGATCAGCACCGGAAGGTCGGTGTTCATCACCCGCGCCACCAGCCGGTAGAGCGCCTGCATGGCGGGGGTGCGCCCGACCAGCGGCAGATCGTCCTGCGGTTCGCCGTCGGCCGGCGCGGCGGGCTTCGGCGCGCGGCGGCGGATGTCGAGCGCCCGCGACGCCCGCTTCATCAGGTCCGGAAGGTCGAAAGGTTTCGGCAGGTAGTCGTAGGCCTCTTTCTCGGCGGCCTGGATCGCGGTCATGATCGTGTTCTGCGCCGAGATCACGATGACCGGCAGGCCGGGGCGTTTCTCGGTGATCGTCGGCAGCGCGTCCAGTCCGTTGCCGTCGGGCATGACCACGTCCGAGATCACCAGGTCGCCCTTGCCCTCGTCGACCCAGCGCATCAGCGTCACCATGGACGAGGTTGCGTGCACCTTGCAGCCAGCCCGGGTCAGCGCCTGGGTCAGAACCGTGCGGATCGTGCGGTCGTCGTCGGCGACCAGAACCGTGCCATCCATTGCGTCGTCTCCTCGTTACCCGTGGCCGTCCGCCGCCTTGGGGGCGACGGGCAGCGAAATGCGGAAAGTGGTCCGGCCGGGGGCGGAATCGACGGCGATCCAGCCCGCGTGGTCCGAGATGATCTTGCTGACCAGCGCCAGCCCCAGCCCGGTGCCGTTGTCGCGGCCCGACACGAAGGGCTCGAACATCTCGCTGGCGATCTCGGACGGGATGCCGGGGCCGTCGTCGATGATCTCGATCTGCAGCGGCAGCGCGCCGCCGGTGCCGTCGCGCCGCCGCAGCCGCAGCGACATGTCGTAGAAGGTGCGCATGCGGATGGTGCCGCCCTCGGGCCCGGCGGCCTGCGCGGCGTTCTTCAAGAGGTTCAGCAAGACCTGCAGGATCTGGTCGCCGTCGACATAGGTCGGCGGCAGCGAGGGGTCGAACTCTTCGATGAACCGCATGTGGGCGGCAAATCCGACGGCGGCGGATTTCTGCGCCCGGTCCAAGAGGTCGTGCACGTTTATCGCGCGGCGCGCGGGCGGACGCAGGTTGCCGAACTGGCCCACCTGGTCCAGCAGCGCCGCGATGCGCCGCGATTCCGCGACGATGAGATCGGTCAGCTCCTGGTCCCGGGGAGCGAGGTTCATGCTGAGCAATTGCGCCGCGCCGGTGATCCCGGCCAGCGGGTTCTTGATCTCGTGCGCCAGCATCTCGGACATCCCGATGGCCGAGCGCGCGGCCGAGGTGATGGAAAAGGCGCGACCCAGGCGGTTCGCGATCTGGCGCGGCTCCATCAGCATCAGGATGTGGCCCGGGCGACCTGCCAACGGGGCGATCTGGATGTTGCACTGGATCGGCGGCGCATTGCCGCAGGAGAC
>JAHELH010000007.1 GCA_024644285.1 Paracoccaceae bacterium
CAACTGCCTGAAGAACGACAACATCGTTTATATCGGCGATCTCATCCAGAAGACCGAGGCCGAGATGCTGCGCACACCGAACTTCGGCCGCAAGTCGCTGAACGAGATCAAGGAAGTGCTCTCGGGCATGGGCCTGCACCTTGGCATGGATGTCGAGGAATGGCCGCCGGAGAACATCGAGGACCTGGCGAAGAAGTTCGAAGACCAGTTCTGAGATCGGGCCGCGGGTGCGCCATGAATGCGCACCCTACGCCACCCCCCGTCGGGTGCGCATTCATGGCGCACCCCGCGCAAGACCCGGGCATCCCGCCCCAAGGAGAGCCGGCGCCACGCACGCCGGCCGGACAAAGCAAAACCGCCCGTAGAGGGCACGCTACTGGAGAAGAAACATGCGTCACGCCCGCGGCTACCGCCGCCTCAACCGTACCCACGAGCACCGCAAGGCGCTGTTCGCCAATATGGCCGGCTCGCTGATCGAGCACGAGCAGATCAAGACCACCCTGCCCAAGGCCAAGGAACTGAAGCGCGTCGCCGACAAGCTGGTCACCCTGGCCAAGCGCGGCGACCTGCACTCCCGCCGCCAGGCCGCCAGCGCGCTCAAGCAGGACGCCCACGTCGCCAAGCTGTTCGACGTGCTCGGCCCGCGCTATGCCGAGCGCCAGGGCGGCTATGTCCGCGTGCTGAAGGCCGGCTTCCGGTACGGCGACATGGCGCCGATGGCGATCGTCGAACTGGTCGACCGGGACACCGACGCCAAGGGCAAGGCCGACAAGGAACGCCTCGCCGCCGAAGAGGCCGCCGAGGAATAAGGGGAAACCCCCACCGGACAGTGAAGTCGGGGCCGTCCTTCGGGGCGGCCTTTCGCTTTCGCGCGCAAGGGTTACATTCGCTCCATGGCCGACCTCTTCGACGCCCTGCCGACCGAGCCGCCCAAGGACGCCCCGCGCCCGCTGGCCGACCGGCTGCGTCCGAAGAAGCTGTCCGAGGTGATCGGCCAGGAAAAGGTGCTGGGCCCGGATGCGCCGCTGGGCGTGATGCTGGCGTCGAAATCCTTGGGCTCGCTGATCTTCTGGGGTCCGCCCGGGGTCGGCAAGACCACCATCGCGCGCCTGCTGGCCGACGAGACCGACCTGCATTTCGTGCAGATCAGCGCGATCTTCACCGGCGTGCAGGACCTGCGCAAGGTCTTCGAGGCGGCCAAGCACCGGCGGGCGAACGGGCAGGGCACGCTGCTCTTCGTCGACGAGGTCCACCGCTTCAACAAGGCGCAGCAGGACGGCTTCCTGCCGCATATGGAGGACGGCACCATCCTGCTGGTCGGCGCCACCACGGAAAACCCCTCGTTCGAGCTCAACTCCGCGCTGCTCTCCCGCGCGCAAGTGCTTGTGCTGGAACGGCTTTCCCTGGCCGACCTCGAGCGCCTCGCGCAGCGCGCCGAGCATGAACTGAACACGCCCCTGCCGCTCGACGGTCCGGCGCGCGAGGCGCTTTTGGAGATGGCAGACGGCGACGGCCGGGCGCTGTTGAACCTGATCGAGCAGATCGCCGCCTGGAAGACCGGCAAGAAGCTGACCCCCGAGGCGCTTGCCGCCCGGCTGCAGAAACGCGCCGCGCAATACGACAAGTCGGGCGACGCGCATTACAACCTGATCTCTGCGCTGCACAAATCCGTCCGCGGCTCCGATCCCGACGCCGCACTCTACTGGCTGGCGCGGATGCTCGCCGGCGGCGAGGACCCGCGCTATCTCGCCCGCCGCATCACGCGCATGGCCATCGAGGATATCGGGCTGGCCGACCCGCAGGCCCAGCGCGTCTGCCTCGACGCCTGGGAGACCTACGAGCGCCTCGGCAGCCCCGAGGGCGAACTGGCGCTTGGGCAGGCGGTGACCTACCTGGCGCTGGCGCCGAAATCGAACGCGGGCTACGTGGGATACAAGGCGGCGATGGCGGCGGCGAAGAAGACCGGCAGCGAACCGCCGCCCAAGCACATCCTCAACGCGCCGACCAGGCTGATGAAGGAGCAGGGCTATGCCGAGGGCTATGCCTACGACCACGACGCCGAGGACGCGTTCTCCGGCCAGAGCTACTTCCCCGACGGCATGAAACGCGGCGTCTACTACCAACCGGTCGAGCGCGGCTTCGAGCGCGAACTGAAGAAGCGGCTGGACTTCTTCGTGAAGAAGCGCGCCGAGCGCGGCGGCGGCGGTTGACAAGACCCTGTCCGCGGGAAAGACAACCGGCATGATCTGGACCCTGTCCCAAGTCGCCCTGGGCGGCGCCATCGGCGCCAGCCTGCGCTATGCCACCGGGGTGGCGATCACGCGCATGGTCGGCCACGGCTTTCCGGTGGCGATCATCACGGTCAACGTCCTGGGGTCGTTCCTGATGGGGGTCTTCGTGGTCGCAGCCGCGCATCGCGGCCTGACCCACCTGGCCCCCTTCATCATGACCGGCATCCTGGGCGGCTTCACCACCTTCTCGGCGTTCTCGCTGGAAACCGTCACGCTGTTCGAGCGCGGGCAGACCGGGCTCGCGGCGCTGTACGTGGCGCTGTCGGTCTGCCTGTCCATCGGCGGCCTGTTCCTCGGCCTCTGGGCCGCGCGCGGGATCTTCGCATGAGCGGGGTGCAATCCGTCCAGATCGGCCCCGACGAGGCCGAGCAGCGACTCGACCGCTGGTTTCGCAGGCGCTTTCCGCAGGTCAGCCAGGGTCAGATCGAGAAGATGTGCCGCAAGGGCGAGATCCGGGTCGATGGCGGCCGGGTCAAGGCCGCCAGCCGGGTAGGGCCGGGTCAGACGGTCCGCATACCGCCGTTGCCGGACGCCCGGGAACGTCCCAGGGCGCAAGCGCCGCGGATTTCGGACGCCGATGCCGAGATGATCCAGAAGGCGGTGCTGTTCCGCGACGACCACCTGATCGTGCTGAACAAGCCCGCCGGCCTGCCGACCCAGGGCGGCAGCAAGCAGACCCGGCATGTCGACGGGCTGTCCGAGGCCTTGCGCTTCGGCAGGGACCAGAACCCCCGCCTGGTGCACAGGCTCGACAAGGATACCTCCGGCGTCCTGCTGCTGGCGCGGACGCAGGCCGTGGCCAGCGCCCTGACGGCGGCCTTCCGGCATCGTGAAACCCGCAAGATCTACTGGGCGGCGGTGGCCGGCGTGCCCGCCCCGCGCATGGGGTCGGTGAAATACGGGCTGGTCAAGGCGCCGGGCCATGGGCCCAAGGGAGAGGGCGAGAAGATGCTCTGCATCCATCCTGATGACCTGGCCGCGACACCGGGGGCGAAACGGGCGCAGACCGACTACGCGGTGCTGGCGTCGCTGGCCAAACGGGCCGCCTGGGTCGCACTGGAGCCGGTCACGGGCCGCACCCACCAATTGCGCGCGCACATGTCCGAACTGGGACACCCGATCATCGGCGACGGCAAGTACGGCGGCTCGGGCCAGGAAAACCTGGGCGACGGCTGGGGCGCGATGCTGGGCGGAGAGATATCCCGCAAGCTGCACCTGCATGCCCGGCTGCTGCGCATCGAGCATCCCGTGACGCTGGCGCAGATGACGTTCGTCGCGCCTTTGCCCGACCACATGGCGCGCACCTGGCAGACCTTCGACTGGCATGCTTCCGACGTGCCGGCCGACCCGTTTTCGGAGGCCGCATGAGCGAATGGCGCGCCAGACGCTTCTGGAAAGAGGCGCGCGTGGTGGCCGAGGCCGACGGTTTCGGCATCGCCCTCGACGATCGTCCGGTGCGCACGCCGGGCAAGCTGCCCCTGCGTGTGCCAACCCGCGCCCTGGCGCGGGCCCTGGCGGCGGAATGGGACGCGCAGGAGGGTCGGATCGATCCCGGGGCGATGCCGCTGACCCGCGCCGCCAATTCCGCTATCGAGAAGGTCGCTCCGCAACAAGGCGCGGTGGCGGCGATGCTGGCGGCCTATGGCGACACGGACCTGACCTGTTACCGCGCCGACGGGCCGGAAGGTCTGGTGCGGCGGCAGTCCGAGGCCTGGGACCCGTTGCTGGACTGGGCCGCAAGCCGGTACGGGGCGCGGCTGATCCCGGTCCAGGGCGTGATGCACCAGCCGCAAAACGCGACGGCATTGCAGCGCCTCGAAGCGCCGGTACTCGGCATGACTGCGTTTCAGCTGGCCGGACTTCACGATCTTGTCAGCCTCTCGAGCTCTCTGATCATCGGTCTGGCGGCGGTCGAGGGGCTGTTTCCGGCCGACGATCTCTGGGCGCGGTCGAGAATCGATGAGGATTGGCAGATCCATCAATGGGGCGAGGACGCCGAGGCGGCGCGGGCGGCCGCGACCGAGAAGCGCGCCTTTCTCGACGGGCTGGAATTTTTTCGGCTGAGTTCGCAAAAAAGCGTGACCGCCTAGCGGCTTGGCAACCGGGCCAAATGCTCAATTCTTCGGCATGCGGACCGTGGTTTACCCTAGTGCAGCCTTGACCTTTTGGGCCGGTTTCGACCAAACTCCGCGTGCTAGAGGGGAAACCTTCCCCTAGTCCAACACAACCCGGCCAGGATGCCGGGATCCCGCTCGCTTACCCGGGCGGTCCATCAGGAAGAGGTAAAAATGAAAAAATCCGTACTTCTTGGCGCGCTCACCGTCGCCGGCCTTGCCGCTGGCGCAGCTGCGGCTGCTACGGTTGACGACGTCAAGGCACGCGGCAAGCTGAACTGCGGGGTGACCACCGGCCTCGTGGGCTTCGCCGCCCCCGACGCCAACGGCAACTGGGACGGCTTCGACGTCGGCGTCTGCCGTGCCGTCGCGGCCGCCGTTCTCGGCGACCCGATGGCGGTCGAATTCGTGCCCACGACCGGCAAGACCCGCTTCACCGCGCTTGCCTCGGGCGAAATCGACATGCTGGCCCGCAACACCACCTGGACCTTCAGCCGCGACGTGGACCTGAAGTTCACCTTCGTCGGCGTGAACTACTATGACGGCCAGGGCTTCATGGTGCCGAAAGAGCTGGGCGTGTCCTCGGCCAAGGATCTCGACGGCGCCACCGTCTGCATCCAGACCGGCACCACGACCGAACTGAACCTCGCGGACTTCTTCCGCGCCAACGGCATCAGCTACGAGCCGGTTCCGATCGAGACCAACGCCGAGGCCCAGCAGCAGTACCTTGCCGGCGCCTGCGACGTCTACACCACCGACGCGTCCGGCCTGGCCGCGACCCGCGCCACCTTCGAGAATCCGGCCGACCACGTTCTGCTGCCCGAGATCATCTCGAAAGAGCCGCTGGGCCCGCTGGTCCGTCACGGCGACGACGAATGGGCCGACATCGTCCGCTGGACGCTGAACGCGCTGATCACCGCCGAAGAGCTGGGCGTCAGCTCGGCCAATGTCGGCGAGATGTCGATGGAAGCGGGAAGCAACCCCGAGATCAACCGTCTCCTGGGCACCGAGGGCAACCTTGGCGAGATGCTCGGCCTGTCGGCTGACTGGGCCAAGAACGCCATCGCCGCCGTGGGCAACTACGGTGAGCTGTTCGAGAAGAACATCGGCGAGAACACCCCGATCGGCCTGTCGCGCGGCCTGAACGCGCAGTGGACCGAGGGCGGCCTGATCTACTCGCCGCCGTTCCGGTAAGATCACGACACTCAAGGGCGCGGCCACGGTCGCGCCCTTTTGCCAAGACGCGAAGAACGAGGGCCCCGGGCCGGGACATGCGCCAACAGCATGCCGATGGATGCGCCGGGGAAAAGGGGAGCGTCCTTCATGACGACCATTACCGATCCGCAAAGGGAAACCTTCCGCCTCGGTATGCTGATCTACGATACGCGGTATCGCTCGATGACCATCCAGGTCGTGGCGCTGATCGCGTTCCTGATCCTGATTGGCTGGCTGATCTCCAACACCGCGCAAAACCTCGCGGATCTGGGCAAAGAGCCCAGCTTCCGCTTCCTGTGGGAACCCGCCGGCTACGACATCAACCAGCGCCTGCTGGACTACAATTCGCAGGACACGCATCTCCGCGCCGCCGTCCTGGGCCTGTTGAACACGCTGCTCGTCGCCGTGATGGGCTGCATCACCGCCACCATCCTCGGCGTCATCATCGGCGTTCTGCGGCTGTCGCCGAACTGGCTGGTCGGCCGTCTGATGACGGTCTACGTCGAGATGTTCCGGAACGTCCCGGTGCTGCTCTGGATCGTCTTCATCATGGCGATCACCATCGAAACGCTGCCACAGCCGCGGGATTTCCGGGGCGAGGATGCGGCGGCGACGATGAAGGTGTTCGACAGCGTCGCCATAACCAATCGCGGTCTCTACATCCCCGAGCCGCTGTTCAGCCGCGGGCTGGGCGATGTCGAGGTCGCCGGCAACCGCTTCGAGATCAGCCTTGACCTGATCCTTCTGCTGGTCGTGTTCGGGGCAAGCCTTTACGCCAGCGCGCAGGTCAAGCATCGCGCGGACCGTATACAGGAACAGACCGGGGTCAGACCCAAAACCTTCTGGAAACGCAGCGCCATCGTGGTTCTGCCGACAGTCTTCACGCTGGCCATTCTCGGTTTCCACCTCGGCTATCCCGCGCTGAAGGGCTTCAATTTCCAGGGCGGCATCTACATGCGCAACTCGCTGATCGCGCTGTGGCTGGCCCTGTCGCTTTACACCGCGGCCTTCATCGCCGAGATCGTCCGCGCCGGGATCATGGCCATCTCCAAGGGCCAGACAGAGGCGGCCAGCGCCCTGGGCCTGCGTCCCAAGCGGGTGATGAGCCTGGTGATCCTGCCGCAAGCTCTGCGGGTGATCATCCCGCCCTTGATCTCGAACTACCTCAACCTGACCAAGAACTCGTCGCTGGCCATCGCCGTGGGCTACATGGACCTGACCGGCACGCTGATGGGCATCACGCTCAACCAGACCGGCCGCGAGCTGGAAACGGTGCTGATGGGCATGCTGGTCTACCTGATCATCTCGCTTTCGATCTCGGCGGTGATGAACTGGTACAACAATCGCGTCAAACTGGTGGAGCGGTAAGATGAGCGGAACCCATGCACACACCGTCGCCTATGTCCGCGAATCCATGCTGCCGGAGCAGGCGCCCCCGGCGACCGAAGTCGGGATCATCGGCTGGGGCAAGGCGAACCTGTTCTCGGGCTGGTTCAACAGCATCGTCACCATCCTTTCGCTTGCCGCGATCTATCTGATCCTCGCGGCAATCCTGCCCTGGATCTTCTCGCCCACCTGGAACGCAACCTCGCTGAACGAATGCCGCGAAATCCTGGCCGGCCTGGGGCGCGAGGGCGAACACGGCGTCAGCGGCGCCTGCTGGGGCGTCATCCGGGACCGGTGGCTGCAGCTGATGTTCGGCTTCTATCCGCCGTATCCAATCACGCCCGATGTCAACATCGGCGAAGCGCCCGTTGGCAGCGGCGTCTGGCCGGCCTACTTCCGTCCGATCCTGACATTTGTCTTGCTGATCGTGGCACTGGCTCCGGTACTGTTCGAGCATCCGCCGCGCAAGCTTCTGTACTTTACCGCCATCTACCCGTTCCTGATGCCCTGGCTTCTTTGGGGTGGCACGATCTGGTCACCGCTTTCCGTCTTGGCTGGCTTCGTGATCGCCTTTTTGGTGTTCAGGTTCGTCTCGACTTCGTACAGCAGCCTGCTTGGCATCATCCTTGCGGTGGTCGCCGCATTGGTCTGGTGGATGGTCTTGTCGGGCTATGTCGTTGACGCTCTCGACTCGATCCTGCCGGTCGGGATTGCTTCGGTCGACAGCCGCAGCTTCGGCGGCTTCATGCTGTCGATCACCATCGGCGTGGTGGCCATTGGCTGCTCGCTTCCCATCGGCATCGTGCTGGCGCTGGGACGACAGTCAGACCTGCTGATCGTCAAGGCGCTTTGCGTGGGCTTCATCGAGTTCATTCGCGGTGTACCGCTGATCACACTGCTGTTCGTGGCCTCGGTCCTGTTGAACATCTTCCTGCCGCCGGGCACCAATTTCGACATCATCCTGCGGGTCATCATCATGGTGACGCTGTTCGCCTCGGCCTACATGGCCGAGGTGATCCGCGGCGGGCTGGCGGCGCTGCCCAAGGGTCAGTACGAGGCCGCCGATGCGCTGGGTCTGGACTATTGGAAGTCCCAGCAATTGGTGATCATGCCGCAGGCGCTGAAGATATCGATCCCCGGTATCGTGTCGACCTTCATCGGCGTGTTCAAGGACACGACTCTGGTGTCGATCATCGGCCTGCTCGATCCGCTGGGCCTGTCGAACGCCATCCGCGCCGACGCGGCCTGGAACGGCATCGTGTGGGAGATCTACGGCTTTATCGCCCTGTTGTTCTTCGTTTTCTGCTTCTCGATGTCGCGCTATTCCATGTACCTGGAGCGCCGGCTCCAGACAGACCACCGTTAGGGAGACCCATCCATGTCCACCATGGCAGAATACGACGACCACATGCCCGAGGATCACATCCCGGACCGGTCCAAGATGCGGGTCTCCGACGAGGTCGCGATCCAGATCAACGACATGAACAAGTGGTACGGAACATTCCATGTCCTGCGCGACATCAACCTGACGGTCTATCGCGGCGAACGCATCGTCATCTGCGGCCCGTCAGGGTCGGGCAAGTCGACGCTGATCCGCTGCATCAACCGTCTGGAGGAACACCAGCAGGGCAAGATCGTCGTCGACGGGACCGAGCTGACCAGCGATCTGAAGAACATCGACAAAATCCGGTCCGAGGTTGGGATGTGCTTTCAGCACTTCAACCTCTTCCCGCACCTGACGATCCTGGAGAATTGCACGCTGGCGCCGATCTGGGTGCGCAAGACGCCCAAGAAGGAAGCCGACGAAACCGCGATGCATTTCCTCCGCAAGGTCAAGATCCCGGAACAGGCGAACAAGTATCCCGGCCAGCTGTCGGGCGGCCAGCAGCAGCGCGTGGCGATTGCCCGCTCGCTGTGCATGAAGCCGCGGATCATGCTGTTCGACGAACCGACCTCGGCGCTGGACCCGGAGATGATCAAGGAAGTGCTCGACACCATGATCGAGCTGGCCGAAGAGGGTATGACGATGATCTGCGTCACCCACGAGATGGGTTTCGCCCGTCAGGTCGCGAACCGGGTGATCTTCATGGACCAGGGCCAGATCGTCGAACAGAACGAGCCGGAAAAGTTCTTCATGGACCCCCAGAACGACCGGACCAAGCTGTTCCTCAGCCAGATTCTCGGCCACTGACCGCGCCGCAGCGCAACGCCCGGCCCCTGGCGATTGCGGGGGGCCGTTTGCGTCCGCGGCCATTGAAATTCCGATAGCGCTATCGCGAATTGAATCAACGTGTTAGGTCGATGTCCCCGTTAGGACATCGGCTCACGGCTCCAGTTCGCGCGGGACCACGAAATCCCGCACCGCGCCCTTGCCCACCCCGATCTCGGCCCAGCTGTCTTGCGCGAAATCGAACACCGTCGTCGCCCCCGTCGGATAGACCGAGAAGCGCTCGTTCGGCGGCGGCGTCCGCGCCAGGCTGGCGGCCAGGTGCGAGATGCCGGGGTTGTGTCCGATCATCAGCACGTTCTTCGCCTCGTATCCCTCCAGCACCTCCAGCATCTGCTCGGGCGCGGCGTGGTAGAGCTCCTTGACGTAGTCGGTCTCCGGCACCGCCTGCCACGAAGCGGTCATCAACTCGCAGGTCTCGATGGTCCGCGTCGCCGTCGAGCAGAGGATCAACTCCGGCACGTAGCCGCGGCTCTCCAACCAGGCTCCGATCGCCGCCGCCGCCTTGCGGCCCCGCGCGTTCAGCGGGCGCTCGTGATCGGGCTGGTTGGGACTGTCCCAGCTCGATTTCGCGTGTCTCGTCAGGATCAGCCGCAGGGTCATGGATGGAACGCCTTCATGTGGAACGCCGATTGCGCGGGATCGCGGCCATAACGTCGAGAGACCGGACAGGCAAGCCGGACGGCGCAGCCGCCGTCCATGCAGCCCCGGCCCGGGCCCGTGTCCAGATAACCATGGCAGGCGGCCAGATCATAGCCCGTATCGGTCAGCGCGCCGGCGGGGCAGGCGGTCAGGCAGGGCCGGCCCGCACAGGTGTCGCAGGGGCAGGGCGGCACCGGCGGCAGGTCCAGCCGCACCGGAAACGCCAGCGCGCCCCGGTAGCTGACCATCAGCCCGGTGCGGTCGTGCACCAGCAGCGAGACGGGCGATTGCCAGGCCCGGCCGGAGCGCAGCGCCCAGGCGACGAACGGCAGGTAGGGCGGACCGCCGAATGGGAAAAGCGCGACGGCGTCCAGCTGTCTGGCCATCTCGGAGATGACCCGTCTTGACCAGCGGTCCAGCGGATCGGCCCGTCCGTCCTGGAATTCCGGGCCGCGCCGGACGTGGTCCCAGAACCCCGGTTCGTCGGGCCCCAGCAGGACCAGGGTTTCGGTTCCCTCCGGCACTCCGTCGTCCGGTCCGGCGTGGAACGCGCCGAAGACGCTCAGCCGTTGCCGCGCCGCCCGCGCGTCGATCTCGGACAGGGTTGGCGTCACTGCCTAGACCCGGATCATCGAGCCCGCGCCGTGGTCGGTGAAGAGCTCGAGCAGGCAGGCATTGGGCGCGCGTCCGTCGAGGATCACCACTGCCCGGACGCCCTTCTCCAACGCCTCCAGCGCGGTCTCGGTCTTGGGGATCATCCCGCCCGAGATCACGCCCTCGTCGGTCAGCCGCCGCACCTCGTCGGCCGTCATCGCCGTCAGCACGTTGCCCTCGGCATCCTTCACCCCGGCCACGTCGGTCAGCAAGAGCAGCCGGTCGGCCTTCAGCGCCCCGGCGATGGCGCCGGCCGCGGTGTCGCCGTTGACGTTATAGGTCTCGCCATTGCGGCCGGTGCCGATCGGCGCGATGACCGGGATGATCTCGTCCTTGGCCAGCCCGCGCAGGAAGTCCACGTTCATCTCGACCGGGGTGCCGACAAATCCGAGGCTGGGGTCGGTCTCTTCGCAGACCATCAGCTTGGCGTCCTTGCCGCTGAGGCCGATGGCCCGCCCGCCCTGGTCGTTGATCGCCTGGACGATGCGCTTGTTCACCAGGCCCGACAGCACCATCTCGACCACCTCGACCGTCGGCTGGTCGGTCACCCGCTTGCCGCGCACGAAGTCCGACTTGATGCCCAGCCGGTCCAGAAGGCTGTTTATCATCGGCCCGCCGCCATGCACCACCACCGGGTTCACGCCCACCTGCTGCATCAGCACGATGTCGCGCGCGAAGCTGTCCATCGCCGCCTTGTCGCCCATCGCGTTGCCGCCGAATTTCACCACCACCGTCGCGCCGTCGTAGCGCAGGATGTAGGGCACGGCGGAGCTTAGCGTGCGGGCGGTGGCGATCCAGTCCTTGTTCTGCGGGCGTTTCATCATCTTCCAGCCTTTGCCAGCGTCATTCGATCTCTGCGATCACGGCGCGCAACGTGTCAATCCCCGCGCCGGTCTGCGACGACGTCAGGATCAAGCCCGGATAGGCCGCGGGATGGGCCGCGAGCTTGCCGCGCACCTGTGCGACGACATCGTCGATCTCGCTGGCCTTCAACTTGTCCGTCTTCGTCAGGACCACCTGGAACGTCACCGCCGCCTGGTCGAGCAGCGCCATGATCTCTTCGTCCGGGCCCTTGATGCCGCGCCGGGCGTCGATCAGCACGAAGGCCCGGCGCAGGGTCGCGCGGCCCGTCAGGTAAGCCTTCAGCAGCCGCTGCCATTTCTCGACGATCTGGACCGGCGCGTTGGCGAAGCCGTAGCCGGGCAGATCGACGAGGTAGAGGCCATCGGTCAGGGTGAAGAAATTGATCTCTTGCGTGCGCCCCGGCGTGTTCGAGGCGCGGGCGAGCGCGCGGCGGCCGGTCAGCGCGTTGATCAGGGTCGACTTGCCCACGTTGGAGCGCCCGGCAAAGCAGACCTCGATCCGGTCGGCTGGGGGGAGGCCGTCGAGGGCGACGACGCCCTTGAGGAATTCGGCCGGTTGCGCGAACAGCATGCGGCCGGCTTCCACCGCCTCGGCGTCGGGAGCCTCGGCAATCGGAAAAGCCGCTTGCGTCAAAGAACCGTCACCGGGTCGCCGATCCGGACCGCGCCGGTTCGGGTGACGACGGCATAGACGCCGAAATACTGGTGCCCCCAGCCGGATTTGAGCGCGCCCAGCGTGTCCGCGTCACGCTGCCCGGTTTCGGGATTCGCGGCGGTGGCCAGGCAACGCGAGATCGGGTTCTCGACCCGCATCTCCGCCGCGCCGATGCGCAAGGTACGCCCGACCCATTCCAGTTCCTCCCACAAATCGAAGCCGTCCAGCCAGATATTGCCGCGCCACCGCTGGGGCGAGAGATCCTGGCCCAGCTTTTGCGACACCGCCCGGTTCGAGGCGAGGTTGCAGAGGCTGATCGAGGGGTAGGGGGTATCTGTCATGCCCCTTGTTCCGGCGCGCACGATCCGCGCCGAAGCCGCCCGGTCGGCGGGCATCAGCGGCGCGACCCAGTCGAGAAATGCCGACCCCTCGGTGTCAGGCGAAAAGGTCAGTTGCGGTCTGTCCGGGTGCGCCAGAGTAATGCGACCGGTGGCCTCGTCCAGCACCGCCTGGATCGCCTGCAGCTGGGGTGCCTTGGCGCCGCGCGAGAAATTGGCGCATGGCGCCCACGCGCCATCGGTGGCCCTGGACGCCTCGTGCGCCACCGCCCAGGTGCGGTCCCATGGCAGGGTCTCGCCCTCTGTCAGCCGGACCTCGGTCAGCGCCTCGCGTCCGTGCGATTTGATCGGATGTCGCCAGATATGCGCGACGCGCCCGGTCACTTCTTGGCCTTGGCTTTCGATTTGGCATCGGCTTCCGCTTTTTTGCGCTTGAAGCCGGACCGGATGTTGCCGAACACGTCCGGCCGGTGGCCGTGCGTGCGCATGATGATGTATTGCTGGGTGAAGGTGATCGTGTTGTTCGCGATCCAGTAGATGATCAGCCCGCTGGCGAAGCCGCCCAGCATGAACATGAACACCCAGGGCATCCAGGCGAAGATCATCTGCTGGGTGGGGTCGGTGGGGGCGGGGTTCAGCTTTTGCTGCACCCACATCGAGATGCCCAGCAGCAGCGGCAGGATGCCGATGAAGATCAGCGCGGTGATCGAGCCGGGTTCCGGTGCCGCCCAGGGCAAGAGGCCGAAGAGGTTCATGATCGAGGTCGGATCGGGGGCCGAGAGGTCCTGGAACGGACCGAACCAGGGCGCGTGGCGCAGCTCGATGGTGACGAAGATCACCTTGTAGAGCGAGAAGAAGATCGGGATCTGCAGCAGGATCGGCAGGCAGCCCGAGGCGGGGTTGACCTTTTCCTTCTTGTAGAGCGCCATCATCTCCTGCTGCAGCTTCTGGCGGTCGTCGCCGGCCTTCTCCTTGATCTTTTCCATCTGCGGCTGAAGCTCTTTCATCTTCGCCATCGAGACGTAGGACTTGTACGCCAGTGGGAAGAGCAGCGCCTTGATGAACAGGGTCAGGCCGATGATCGACCAGCCCATGTTGCCGATGATGCCGTTCAGCCAGTGCAGCACGGCGAAGATTGGCTTGGTGAGGAAGAAGAACCAGCCCCAGTCGATGGAATCGATGAAATTGATGATGCCCAGTCGGTCCTGGTAGTCGCGGATCGTGTCCCATTCCTTGGCGCCGGCGAACAGCATCTGTTCGGATGCCGCCGTCTCGCCGGGGCCGACCGACAGGGTCGGCAGACGCGACCAGAGCTGATAGCTGTCAGAGCCGCCGACATACCGGGTGACCGAGGTGAAGGGGGTATTCGGAGCGGGGATCAGGGTGGTCATCCAGTACTTGTCGGTGAACCCGATCCAGCCGTTCTGCGCGACCTCGGCGGTCTCGGCATTGGCGCCCCAGACCGGGTCGGCGTCGAGATCGGTCATGTCGGAATAATCGATCTCGTCGAGCGTGCCGTCGGTCTGGCGCACGACGCCCTCGTGCAGGATGAAGAAACCGATCGTGTCCGGTTCGCCCTGCCGCGCGATCAGGCCATAGGGCGCCATGCGCACGGTCTCGCCGGTGGTGTTCTCGACTGTCTGGCGCACGGTGAACATGTAATCGGCATCCACCGACATTTCGCGGCGAAAGATCAGCCCGGCGCCGTTGTCCCAGACCAGGGTGACGGGCGTGTCGGCTGTCAGCTTGGCATTGCCCTCGACGGACCAGACGGTGTTCGCGCCGGGCACTGCCTCGTGATCGAGGTCGCCGGCAGGCGACCAGCCGTACAGCGCGTAATAGGCGCCCGTGCCGCCGACGGGCGACAGCAGCGTGACAATCTCGCTGTCGGGGCGGTTTTCCTCGCGGTAATCCTTGAGCTTCAGCGCATCGATCCGGCCGCCCTGCAGCGAGATCGAGCCTTCCAGCCGCGGCGTGTCGATGGCGACCCGCGCCGTCGCATCGGCCGGTGCGGCTGCGTCGGCGGCGGCTGTGCCATCGGCGGCGGGCGCGGTGACCGCGGGCGCCTGCAACTCGCCTTCGACGGTCTCGATGGCGTCGGGCGCGGGGTCGATCGGCGGTTCTTCGGGCGGAAACAGGATGAACCAGACCAGGATCACCAGAAAACTCAGGGCTGTAGCCAGAATCAGGTTCTTGTTCTGATCGTCCATGCCGGGACTGCCGTTCGCTGCCAGAAGGTCAGGCAGGTTCAACAGTCCGGGGCACCAAAGGTCAAGGGGATTCGCGGCGCCCTGCGCGGCCGCCCGGGCAGGCGGCTCAGCCGGTCTGGCGGGTGATCGATGGCTGCCGGGCGAGTTTCTTCTGGTGGTGTGAAATCCAGGCTGCCGTCTCTTCCAGCGGGATCGGCCGGGCGATGCTGTAGCCCTGCACGTGATGACAGCCGAGTTGCGCCAGCAACGCGTGCTCGCCGACCGTTTCCACGCCTTCGGCCAGCGTGTCGATGCCGAGCCGTGCGGCCATCTCCAGGATCGCGCTCAGCATCTGCTGCTGGTCGCGGTCGCTGTCGATGCGGGTCACGAAGGAGCGGTCGATCTTGATGCGGCTGACGGAAAAGCGGCGGATATTGGCGATCGAGGCGTGGCCGGTGCCGAAATCATCCAGGTCGATGCCGCATCCCATCCGGGAAAGCTGGGCGATGTTGCGCGTGATGGTGTCGTTTTCCGACCGCGCGATCACCGTTTCCAGCACTTCGACGGTCAGGCGGTCCGGCGCGAGGTCGAAGCGGTCAAGCTCCCACCTGATCTTGTCGCCCAGCTTGGGGTCGGCCAGTTCCTCGCCCGAGAAATTCACCGACACGGTCGGGACCGGCAATTCCGCCTTGTCCCAGGTCTTCAGCGCGCTCAGGGCGCTGTAGAGGACGACCTCGCTCAGCCGATCGTTCAGACCCGAGGCCGAAATGGCCGGCAGGAAAGCGCCAGGCAGGATCACGCCGCGTTCGGGGTGTTCCCAGCGCGCCAGCGCCTCCATCCCGCTGATCGCCCCGGTGTCGGTCGAGACCTGCGGCTGGTACCACGGCCGGATCTGGCCGCTTTCCAGCGCGTCGGCGATTTCGCCCACCAGGCCGGTGCGCAGCACGCGCTTGCGCCGGGGCTGGGCCGCGTAGGCGCGGATCGCGCCCGCGCCGCAGGACTGAGCGTCGGCCAGCGCGATCAGAGCCGCCTCCAGGCATGACGTCCCGGTCTTCTCGGATGCGCGACGCGGCACGCAGAACCCGATGGAGACGGTGACGAACAGGCGCAGGCCATCGATCAGGATCGGGTCGGAAAACGCGGCCTGAAGTCGGGCGGACAGCTGGATCAGGCTTTCCAGGTCCACCCGCCGCACCGGCGCAAGGGCGATGCCGAACGTGGCGCGGTCCAGCCTGGCGGCGACGTCGCCATCGCGCAGGCTGGTTTCCAGCCGCAGCGCCGCCTGGGCGAGAATGCGTTCGGCGGCATCGCTGCCGTGGTGGTCCTGGTACTGCGCGAAATCGTCGATCTCCAGCGCGATCGCCGCCGTGCGGCGCCCGGATTCGGCCTCGCTGCAGAACGCCTTGTCGAGCGCCGCGATCAGCGCCTCGCGCAGCGGCAGGCGCGTCACCGGATCGATGGGCCCGCGCGCGGGGGCGACCGGGCGCATTGGGGTGAACAGGCTGACCAGTCCCAGCAGCGCGGGCAGGAAGATCGCCATGAACAGCAGCACGCCCTCGCCGCCGAACCAGTATCCGCCAAGCGTCAGCGCCGGCACGAAGGCCAGGATTTGCGGACCCACGAGAGCGGTCTTGGCAGAGGCGCACAGGTGGCTGGCCAGTTGTCTGACGGTATCGGTCATGGGCAAGTCCCGTCGCGGCTGCGCGGGTCCCGGCGACCGCGCTTTGCGGCGAAACTATGGCCCCAGGGGTCAGCGCGACGTTAACGCCCCGTCACGAACTAGCTTGCATTTTCATCAATCTTGCCAGGATCGCGCGCGAGGCCGGCAAAATCGAACAAGGCCGGGTCCAGCAGATGCGAGGGCCGGGCGTTCATCAGCGCGCGGAACATCTTTTGCCGGCGGCCGGGATGGTTTGCTTCCCATCCGTCGAGCATCTGCTTGATCTGCTGGCGCTGCAAGCCGTCCTGACTGCCGCAAAGATCGCAGGGAATGATCGGATAGTTCATCGCGCGTGCGAAACGGTCGCAATCGGCTTCGGCAACATGGGCAAGCGGGCGGTAGACGAACAGATCGCCCTCTTCGTTGACCAGTTTTGGCGGCATCGCGGCCAGCCGGCTGCCGTGGAACAGGTTGAGGAAGAAGGTCTCCAGGATGTCGTCGCGGTGATGCCCCAGCACAACGGCGCTGCAGCCTTCCTCGCGCGCGATCCGGTAGAGGTTTCCGCGTCTGAGCCGGGAGCAGAGCGCACAATAGGTGCGGCCCTGCGGCACCTTGTCGACCACCACCGAATAGGTGTCCTGGTACTCGATGCGGTGCGGAACGCCCATTTCCTCGAGAAAGCGGGGCAGGACGGTCGCGGGAAATCCCGGCTGCCCCTGATCCAGGTTGCAGGCCAGCAGGTCGACCGGAAGCAGGCCGCGCCATTGCAGCTCGTGCAACACGGCCAAAAGCGTATAGCTGTCCTTGCCGCCGCTCAGGCAGACCAGCCACCGGGCGCCGCGTTCGACCATACCGTACTGCTCGATCGCCTCGCGGGTGTCGCGTACCAGCCGCTTGCGCAGCTTCTTGAACTCGGTGGTGCCGGGGGCGCCATGGAACAGCGGGTGGATGTCGTCGGTGGCGTCGAGCATGAATTCCGCCTTTCTGCCCGCAGCGGGATTTGCGCGGGGGTCCGTTTTCTGGCAATAATTTCCCAAGCAATTTCAGACAAGCCATTGGGAGAGGAATAATGGACTATGTTTTCTGCGTGCGCAGTGTGCGCAAGGGAGAATTCAGCGACGAACCGGGGGCGACCCATTTCCTTGCCGTTCCAGAGGACGCCGGCGACACCGATCCCGATCACGGGGTCCGCAAGACCGACTGGGTCAAGACGGTCCGGGACGAATCCAAGAGCGGTGAATTCGAAGGTGTCGAGGACGGCAACATCGTGTTCTACGTCCACGGTTTCAACAATTCCACACGGATCATGCTGGAGCGCCATCGCAAGATACGCGCGGGGCTTGAAGCCAACGGATTTCAGGGAGTTGTCGTCAGTTTCGACTGGCCCAGCGCGGACAGCGCGCTCAACTACCTCGAGGACCGCACCGACGCCAAGAAGACCGCGTTCCGCCTTGTCGACGAGGGCATCAGCACCTTTGCCGCGCTGCAACGGCCGGACTGCCGGATCAACATGCATATCCTGGCCCATTCCATGGGCTGCTACGTGGTTCGCGAGGCCTTCGACGATGCCGACGACAGGCCCGCCGTAGCGGCGCAAAGCTGGTCGGTCAGCCAGGTCATGCTGGCCGCAGCCGATGTGTCGCACACGTCGATGGCCGAGGGCAATCCGAAGTCCTCGTCGCTGTACCGCCACTGCGTCAGGCTGACGAATTACTACAATCCGCTGGACGAGGTGCTGTCGATCGCCAACGTCAAGCGCATCGGCGTGGCGCCGCGTGCCGGTCGGGTCGGTCTGCCCTTGCCGCGACCGGACAAGGCAGTGAACGTGTATTGCGGCGAGTATTTCAAGCAGCACAAGGATGACTGGGATATTCCCCCGCTGACGGAGGGGCATCGCTGGTATTTCGAGGATGCGCGGTTCCTGGAGGACGTGTTTCATTGCATCGACGGCCGCCTGGACCGGAACGAATTTCCGACGCGCCTGCCCACCACCGCGGGGAACCTGGCGCTCAGGCCGTGACGTCGAGGCGTCGGGTCCCGGGTGTCGCAAATAGCGGAGCCCGGCGCCTCAGTCGGGGCGTTCGGGCGGTTCGTCGGGCACGTTGTCGATGCCGGTTCCGCCCCAGGGGTGGCAGCGCCCGATGCGGCGCAGCGCCAGCCAGCCGCCCTTGATGCCGCCATGTTTCTGCAGCGCTTCGAGCGCGTAGGCAGAGCAGGTCGGATGATAGCGGCAGTTGAAGCCGACCCAGGGCGAGAACAGGAGCCGATAGGCGCGGACCGGCAGGGCCACGAGATGCGCAAGGGGGGTCATGGCGTGAAGATATGCCCTGACCGCCCGGGTTCCAACAATGGCGATATCACGAGTCCTGGGACTGCGGTTCAGCCGTTCGTCCGGGGAAAGACACCTTCAGCCGCGACCTGCTGCGACCGGTCTTAACCAGGCCCTTCTTGCGCAGCTTTTTCAACACCTTGCTGACCTGGACCGTCGACGCGCCGATCGCGTCGGCAAGATCGTATTGGCGCAGGCTCAGATCCATTTCATTGCCCCTTGCCTTGTTCACGCGTGCAAGCCGCGCATGAAGGTCGTGCAGCAGGAACATCAGCTTGTCCTCGACGGATTCGCCCATGCTGGCCACGATCTGGTTCTGCAGCGCGCGGATTTCTTGCTGGGCATTCCACTCGATAAGGGTGCGTACGCTGGGATACCTGGATTCGAGACGCTCCAGTTCGGTCAGCGGAAGGGTGACGGCGATGCAGTCTCCGCTGGCCGCAAGCTCGTAATTGGCGGTGGTCCGCGGTCCCTCTTTGGCGACCGAGATTTCGCCCGGCAGCAGGAACCCGACGATCCTGCGCTCGCCGCGATTGGTGATGCGGGTGCGGACCGCGATGCCGTCGAGCAGGATTATGGCGTCGGGGTCGGTCTGGCCGTAGCGCTTGAATACGTGGCCGTGGCGCACCTTGCGGATGTTGTCCGCCAGTACCCGCAGCGCGGCGTCGTCCTGTTGCGCGAAGGAATAGGACTTCGGCAAACGCGCGAGCAGCGGCGTGAGCGCGGAATGCTTCTCGGCGATGTCGCAGGTACCGTCCATTGTTCGCCCTCCGTCCAAGAAGGCGAGCTTGGCCGCTGAGGCCAGATCAGGAGTCGTGAATGCCGTAATCGCCGGATTTCTTGCGCCCCTCCGACGGATCACGCACGTCACCACCCGAAAGCCCCATGCGCATCAACTCGCGGATCGCCGCGGCCCGGCTGGGTATCTGGTTCCCGAACCGCCAGTCATCCAGCGAGGCAAGCTCGTCCTCGGTTAGCTGGATCTGAATTCGCTCAGTTCTCTTGCCCGACATCTGACGCAGTGACTTCTTCTGCAGAACACACGTATTATATGCATAATGTGTAATTGATATCAAGACCCTCAATATCGGTTTTGACGTCAAGCACGTCAGAGAACGCCCACCGCTTGGTGCGGGATCTCCGTCCGGGGCAACGGGAAGGATCGGCCTGGGGACTACTCGCCGTGGATATGTCGCAAGGCCGCGCGCAAGTCATCGAGGAGATCGGCGAAGACGAGTGTCTCCGTTGTCTCTCGCCGGCCGACAAGCACGTAGTCCCAGCCCGGGCGGGCATGCTGCGGCAGGACGCGGCGCGCCAGTTCACGCAGGCGGCGCTTGGCGCGGTTCCGGGCGACGGCGTTACCGACCTTCTTTGAGCAAGTGACGCCGACGCGGATGCGGTCGGGCGGGGCCTCATCTGACCCGCGCCGCCGCGCCTGCAGGATGAACCCGGGCATGGCCTGGCGTTTCGCGCGCGCCGCGCGCAAAAAGTCGGTGCGTCTCTTCAGGATATCAAGGCGCGAAAGCGCCGCCGGGGGCGACAGGGTCCCGGCGTTCTTAGCCGAACCTGTCGCCCCCGGCGGCGTCATGTCTGTCAGCTTGCGCCGAAGCTTACGCGCTGAGCGACTTCCGGCCCTTGGCGCGGCGGCGATTGAGGATCTTGGCCCCGGCCTTGGTGGCCATGCGCGCGCGGAAGCCGTGGCGGCGCTTCCGCACGGTGTTGGAGGGTTGAAACGTGCGCTTCGACATCATTGTCTCCGTCGGTTCGGCCCAAATCGACACTGCGGATTCGAAGGCCAAGTCAATCTCGAAGCCCGGTCTTTAGGGGGGCGGCCGCGGCTTGTCAATCAACTGGCGCGCCAAATGTTTCAGGCGTTACCACCGTCCGGCAGGACCGGGGCGGCTATGTTTCATTTCTGCGAGTGAAGCGACTGATCCTGAAACATCCCTTCACCCGCGATCAAGGCGGCGTGAGGGGGCTGTCGCGGGTTGCGCCTCCCGGCCATGTTGTGAGCAAGTCAGCAATAGAGAACGGGCCCCGATCAGATGAGCGACATGACAGACACGCCACAGGGCGGCATTGCCCGCCGACTTCCGCTCATCGTTATCCTGATCGTGGCGGCGGTCGGCGCCTTCACTCTCCGGGACTATCTCGGCTTTGAGGCGCTGCGCGATAACCGCGAGGCCCTGATCGCCTTCCGGGACGCCAACTACCTGATGACGGTGGCGGGCTTCATCGCGGCTTACGTGGTGATCGTCGCCTTCTCGCTGCCCGGTGCCACCATCGCCACGCTGACCGGCGGCTTTCTGTTCGCCACCTTTCCGGGCGCGTTCTACAACATCACCGGAGCCACGATCGGCGCCGCCGCGATCTTCCTCGCAGCGCGCTGGGGTCTGGGCGACCGCCTGGCCGCGAAGATGGACGCCTCGGAAGGCATGGTGCACAGGATCAAGGAAGGCATTGACCGAAACCAGTGGGAAATGCTGTTCCTGATCCGGCTGGTTCCGGCGGTGCCGTTCTTCGTCGCAAATCTGGTGCCGGCCTTCGTCGGCGTGCCGCTGTGGCGGTTCGTCGTGACGACGTTCCTGGGGATCATCCCCGGCGCGGTGGTCTATACCTCGGTCGGCGCCGGGCTGGGCGAGGTCTTCGCCCGCGGCGAGACGCCGGACCTGGGCATCATTTTCGAGCCGCGCATCCTGCTGCCGATCCTCGGCCTCTGCGCCCTCGCGGCGCTGCCGATCCTGCTGAAGGCGGTGCGCGGCAAGAGGGGATTGTGACGATGGCGCGGATCGAGACGGATATCTGCGTGATCGGTGCTGGATCCGGCGGGCTGTCGGTCGCGGCGGGCGCCGTTCAGATGGGCGCGCGCGTGGTGCTTCTGGAAGGCCACAAGATGGGGGGCGATTGCCTGAACTACGGGTGCGTGCCGTCAAAGGCCCTGATCGCGGCTGGCAAGCACGCCCATGCCATGACGACCGGCGCGCCCTTCGGGGTGGCGCCGGCCACCCCGAATGTGGATTTCGCGGCGGCCAAGGACCATGTCCAGCGCGCAATCGACACCATCGCGCCGGTCGACAGCCAGGAACGGTTCGAAGGCCTTGGCGTCACCGTGATCCGCGAATTCGGGCGGTTCATCTCGGAGACCGAATTGCAGGCAGGCGACAGCGTCATCGCGGCGCGGCGCTTTGTCATCGCGACCGGGTCGCAGCCACTGGTGCCGCCGATCCCGGGGATCGAGACGGTTCCGTATTTCACCAACGAGGACATCTTCGATCTGCGCGACAGGCCCGAGCATCTGCTGATCATCGGCGGCGGGCCGATCGGGCTGGAGATGGCGCAGGCGCATCGGCGGCTGGGCAGCAAGGTCACGGTGATCGAGGGCGAGGTCGCCCTGGGCAAGGACGACCCCGAACTGGCGGCCATCGTTCTGGAATGCCTCCGCGGCGAGGGGATCGAGATTATCGAGGGCCGGCAGGCCACACGGATCGGCGGCAAGGCCGGCGCAATCACCGTCGAGACCGCGGACGGGACCGAGTTCACCGGCTCGCACCTGCTGATGGCGGTCGGGAGAAAGGTGAATATCGACCGGCTGGACCTGGACAAGGCCAATGTCGAGCACGACCGGGCGGTGAAGGTGGATGACCGCCTGCGCAGTTCGAACAAGCGTATCTACGCCGTGGGCGACGCGGCGGGCGGGATGCAATTCACCCACGTGGCGGGCTACCACGCGGGCGTCGTGATACGCGCGATGCTGTTCGGCCTGCCCTCGAAGGCCAAGACCGCGCATATCCCCTGGGTGACCTATACCGATCCGGAACTGGCCCAGGTCGGTCTGACGGAGGCGCAGGCCCGGGAGGCGCACGGAGATAAGCTGGAAGTGGTGCGTTTCGACTATGCCGAAAACGATCGCGCCATCGCGGAAGGTGCCACCACGGGCCTCATCAAGGTCATGGTGGTCAAGGGCAAGCCGGTGGGCGCGTCGATCGTGGGCGCGCAGGCAGGAGAGCTGATCGGAATCTGGGCGCTGGCCTTGGCCAACGGCCTGAAGATGAGCGCCATCGCGAACATGGTCGCGCCATATCCGACGCTGGGAGAGATCAACAAGCGTGCTGCCGGCCAGTACTTCTCGCCCAGATTGTTCGACAACCCCTGGGTGAAGCGCGTGGTCCGCCTCGTACAGCACTGGATACCCTGAAAATCATGCTAACATAGCGCCATGTTCCTGAACTCGCTCTCCGGCCGTTTCCTGATCCTGACGACGATCTTCGTCATGCTGGCCGAGGTGCTGATCTTCGTGCCCTCGGTCGCGCGGTTCCGCGAGGATTACCT
>JAHELH010000164.1 GCA_024644285.1 Paracoccaceae bacterium
GAGGCGCCCAGCACGGCAAGGGTGAAGACAGCGGCCTCGACCCAGCCCAGCCCGCCGCCCGCCGTGGTCAGCACCCCGATCAGCGCGGCCAGCGCCACGAAGGATCCGATGCGCAGCTTCAGGATCGAGGCGGTCATGGACAGGGCGGCGGTCATGTCTGGCTCCTTTCGCGGAGGCGGCTCAGTTGAACAGCCACAGCTCGCTGAGATACTTCCAGTTCACGAAGTAGTAGAGCACGAAGCAGGTGAAGAAGATCGTCACCAGCACGATCGTGCCCGGCAGCTTGGGATGCGCCTCGCTGCCGTAAGTCGACACCGCCTCGCGCCCCTTGTCGTGCAGCGGGAAGGTCAGCTTGGCGTCCGGCCCCACGAGCTTGGGTCCGGCCAGGATCGTGGCCACGATCACCAGGATGAACATCACCCCGCCGATGGCCGCCAGGATCGCCGACAGGCCGTTCAGGCCCATCATCAGGTAGGCGGCGGCGGGAAACTCGAAGACGTGCGGCGCGTCGGTCAGCGAGATGTCCCAGCTGCGCCGCGGCACGCCCAGCGTGCCCGCCCCCATCATGAACATCGAGATGCCGCCCGCGCCGAGGCCGAAGAAATACGGCTGCCACTTGGCCACGGTCGGCCAGATGATGTCGCGCTGGAACAAGAGCGGCACCAGCAGGTAGGTGCCCGCCATGAAGGCCAGCGTGGTGCCCGCGACGACCGTGCCGTGGAAGTGGCCGGGAACGTAGATCGTGTTGTGCATCAGCACGTTCAGCTGCTCGGTGCCCAGGATCACGCCCGAGATGCCGCCGATGAAGCCGAACATGACGAGGCTCATGAACATGCCCGAGAACGCCGGGTTGCCCCAGGGCGCCTTGGTCAGCCACTCGAACCAGCCCTTGTCATAGCCATTGCGCCGCTGCGCCGCCTCGACGGCGCCGGGCACCGTCAGGCCGTGGATCAGCGAGCCGAGCACGGCGAGGTACATCATGTAGCTGGTGTTGACGATCTTCCAGGTGGAACTCAGCCCCGGTTCGGCCAGCAGATGGTGCGCCGAGGCGAGCTGCAGGAACAGGATGTACATGAAAAAGGCCATGCGGCTGACCTTTTCGCTCAGCGGCTTGGCGCCCAGCACCATCGCGGCGATGGCGTACCAGATCGCCACGTGAGCCGAGACGTTGATCTGCTGGCTGGAATGGCCCATGCCCCACCAGACCACCTTGTACATCAGCGAATCGATGCCCGAGATCAGTCCGACGGACCACAGCCAGGTCGGGATCAGGATGATCGCGCCCGAGGCCAGCGTGAAGACCGCGATGATGCCCGCGGTGATCGCGCCGAAGGTGACCAGCGGCACCGAGCCGTCATAGGTGCGTTCGGCCTTGGCGATCACCAGCGTGGCGAAGAACAGCACCACCGCCAGCAGCGCGCCCACCGCGAAGATGATCAGCGACAGGTAGAACCAGTGCGAGGCCTGCATCGGCGGATAGCTGGTGAACATCACCGAGCTGTCGCCGCGCAGCACCGCGTAATTCGCCATCAATGCGCCCGCCACCATCAGCACGAAGGCCAGCCAGGCCAGCTTTGGCGCGGCCAGGCGGGACCCCAGCAGCACGGCGGAGGCGAAGTACAGCACCGCGATCTCGAAGAAGATGATCCAGAACAGAAGCACGTTGGCGCCGTGCCCGGTCAGCATCAGATAGAACCATTCGGCGGGCAGGATCTGCACCGCGGGCCAGCGCGTCAGCGCCACCAACAATCCCATCAGGCCGCCCAGCATCAGGAAGACCACCGCCGTGACGGCGTTGGCCTTGATCAGGGTCTCGGCGTTTTTTTCGATCCGCAGGCCGGTGAACCGGCAGGTACGGAATTCGGCCGGCAGGCCCGCGGCCGGGACGGCGCCATGTTCAATGCTTGTCATTGCCGGTATCCCCTTATTCGACGACGCGGATGCGGCCGGTCATCGAGTGGTGGCCGATGCCGCAGAACTCGTTGCAGACGATGCCGAAATCGCCCGAGCCGGTTGGCGTCAGGGTGAAGACGTGCTCGTAGCCCGGATGCACCGAGATGTTGATGTTGGTGGGCTGCAGCGAGAAGCCGTGCTGCCAGTCGGTGGACGACAGGTGGAACCGGTAGGGCACGTCCTTTTTCAGTTCCAGCACCGGCCAGAATTCCCACAGCCGGGCCAGCATGTAGACGTCGCCGCCTTCCGGCGGCACCACGACCGGAACGCCGGCCTCCTCGACCGGCTCGCCGTTGGCGTCCTTTTTCTGGTATTCCTCGGCGAAGGCGACGACCTTGTCCTCGAAGGCCTCAGGCGTGATCCGGTAGGTCTCGTTGGACAGGTTCTGGTCGCCGATGAAGTGCCAGGCGATCATGAAAAAGAACATGAACAGCCCCCAGAGGAAGGCGATGATGACCCAGCCCAGTTCGATGGCCTGGATCGGCTCTTTCCACCAAAGCCGGTTGGACGGAGGGGTGATTGCCATGGTCGTGACCTTTGCTTGTCTATGGGCCTGGGCTCATCCCGCGATCGGGACCGAGGCCACCTCCATCACGCCCCAGATGATGTAGAGCACCGCCGGGATAGTGACGCCGAGAAAGAGCAGCAGGAACGGGTTGTCGAGCATCCGCTGCATCGCCGGGACCGGCTGGTCCGGGGAGTCTGCGTCCGGGACACCCTTCGATCTATCGGAATCGGCCATGACCAGCTCTCCTTCTGTCATGCGGGGGCTGCGCCAGGCATAGGCACCTTCAAGGCAAGGACGACAGTCCCGACCCGGCACCGTTACCGGCCGATGTGGAAGTCACCGCCGCGGCCCCCTAATCGAAACGCGGCTAGCAAATCTGTACGCCTGCGCACCGCGACCGGCCTTGACTTATGTCAACCTGCGGCCGGGCACGATTATCGCAACGAGGTAGCCGTGGCCGCGCAGGTGGCCGGACCCACGCGGCGCGCAGGGCGCGGCGCCTCAGCCGCTGGTTTCGGTCTCGGCCTCCTCCTCCGGCTCGTCCTCCATCATCGGGCTGAACGGCATCAGGTAGGCGATGACGTCCGCGATGTCCTCGGGCTTGCGCAGCCCGGCGAAGGACATCTTGGTCCCCGGCATGAATTCCTTGGGCTTTTCCAGATAGGCGGTCAGCGATTCCTCGTCCCAAACCAGCCCGTTCGCGGCGGCCTCGGTCATCGCGCTGGAATACTTGAAGTCGGGGTTCTGCGCCGCGGGCTGGCCGAGGACGTTGTTCAGGATCGGGCCGACCTTGTTCTTGGCGTCCTCGCCGACCTCGTGGCAGGCTTTGCACTTGCGGAACACCTTCTCGCCCTCGGCGGGGTCGCCTTCGGACCAGGCCGGGGCGGCGAGCAGGCCGAGCGTGGCGGCGATCATCGGGAGTCTGGGCTTCATGTCGGTATCTCCTTGGGTTCAGGTTCAGATCAGGGTTTCCAGCCGGGCGCCGTCGAACTGCGCCACGGCGGATTTCGCGTCGCGGGCGCCGAGCAGGCAGCACCCGGTCGACAGGCCGTCGGCAATCGCCGCAAGCGGCGCGGTGACGGCGACCAGCCGGTGCGCCGGCCCGGCCGCGCCGGGGAACGGCGACAGGATATGCGGGCCGCCGCGCAGGGGCGTGCCCGCCGGGGCGGACACCGCGAGGCAGCGGTCGCGCAGCGTCACGCGCTGCACCACACGGCCCTCGGGCGCGGCGATGCCGGCGGACCAGGGTTGCCCGTGATTGGCGCCGATGCCGGCGATCTCTCCCATGTCGACCAGCACGTCACGGAAGCCGCGCGCGCGCAGCAGCGCCGCGATGCGGTCGGTGATGTAGCCCTGGGCGATGCCGTTGAGCGTGATGCGCATGCCGGGCCGGGCGAATGAAATACGTCCGTCGTCGAAGGCGACGTGCCGCCAGCCGAGGCGGGCCTGCGCCTCGGCCCTTTGACCGCCGCGCGCCAAAGCCCGCCACAGGGCCTGCACCGTGGGGTCGAAGGCGCCGCGCGTGGCGCGGTGGATCGCATCGCAGTCCCGCAGCAGGGCGACCAGGTCCGGAGAGGGCGCTTCGAGGTGCCCGTGCCGGTTCAGGCGCGAGATCTCGGAGGCGTCTCGGTACAGGCTGAAGACATCCTCCAGCCGCGACACCTCTTGCCGGACCTCGGCGAAAACCTGCGCCGAGGCGGCGCGGCCAAGGCCGCCCAGGGTGATCGAGGCCGCCGCGCCCAGCGCGGTGCCGCGCCACGACGCGGTGGCGGACAGGGCCGCGCCGGGCGCGGCGGCCAGGCCGGCGCTGATTGCCAAGAACCGGCGGCGGGTCAAACCGCGGATCATCCGCCGAACTCCCATGTCGATGGGCGGGCGCACGCCGAA
Organism: Paracoccaceae bacterium; assembly: GCA_024644285.1. Classification (GTDB taxonomy): domain Bacteria; phylum Pseudomonadota; class Alphaproteobacteria; order Rhodobacterales; family Rhodobacteraceae; genus JAHELH01. The sequence goes on from JAHELH010000164.1 coordinate 4,349, forward strand.
ACGGCGACGCTCCGCGTCTCTGCAGATTTCGCCAGACTAGCGAGACGCCCGCAGGATCCGCCTTGACTTAGGTCAACGCCTTGCGGACATGGCGTCGGTTGGGCGCGACCGCGCCGATTTACGCAAGACACGGGCCGCGCGTGGGATATAGTGAGGCCCAAGGATGCCATGCCATGATCCCTGACGTACGAGAATCCATCGCGCGCCGCTCGATTCTTCTGCAGAACCTCCCGACCAGGGAGGTGGACGCCCTGTTCGCCATGTCGTCCTGGAAGACCTTCGACCGCGGCGCCACGATCTTCCTGCAAGGCGAGAAGGCGGCGGCGATCTATGTCGTCATCCGCGGCTGGGTGAAGCTGTACCGCATCGCCCAGAACGGCAGCGAGGCCATCGTGAACGTCTTCACCAAGGGCGGCAGCTTTGGCGAGGCGGTCGCCTTGCGCGGCGCCGACTATCCGGTTTCCGCCGAGGCGGTGACCGGCTGCGAATGTCTGTACATCCCGGCGGAGGCATTGACCAAGCTGCTGCGGCAGGATCCCGAGGTTGCAGTTTCCGTCCTGGCGGCGACGTTCAAGCACCTGCAATCGCTGGTGGCCCAGATCGAGCAGATGAAGGCGCAGACCGGCGCGCAACGCGTGGCCGAGTTCCTGCTGGAGCTGTGCGACGGCGGCACCGGCAGCTGCGTGGTCAACCTTCCTTACGACAAGGTGCTGATCGCCGGGCGGCTGGGGATGAAGCCCGAAAGCCTGTCGCGGGCGTTTTCCAAGCTGCGCAAGGCGGGCGTGCGGATCGACAAGAACCACGCCGCCATCGACGATATCGCGGCGTTGCGCCGGTATTGCGAGGAAGACCCGGCGGCGGCCTGGAACAAGGCGCTATGAGCCGCCTCGATGCCGCGCTGGCGGCCATCGACGCGGCGAATGCCGCCGATCCGCGGAGGGACGGCGACGCGCCCGAGGCGCTGCTTTACGGCCAGCGGATGAGCGCCGAACTGGATCGATTGCACCCCGAGGCGTCGGACGTTCTGCGCATCGCGGCACGCGGCCAGCATATCGAGCGCTGGGTGCTGCCGCGCGCCGATTACCCCGAGGGCCGCACCGGCTACCTGACCTGGCGGCGCGACCTGGCGCGGCATCATGCCGACCGCGTGGGCGAAATCATGGCCGGGGCCGGGTACGGCGCGGAAGAGATCGAAGCGGCGGGCGCGATGCTGCGCAAGGAGGGGCTGAAGCGCAATCCGGAGGTGCAGGCGCTGGAGGACGTGATCTGCTTTGTCTTCCTGAAATGGTATTTCGCGCCCTTCGCGGCCAAGCATCCCGACGACAAGGTGCAGGGCATCGTCGAGAAGACCGCGCGCAAGATGTCCGAGCCGGGCCGCGCGCGGGTGCTGGAGGAATTCGATCTGCCGGATCACCTGGCCGC
>JAHELH010000165.1 GCA_024644285.1 Paracoccaceae bacterium
ACCCGTTCATCGACCTGCTGCCGGCCCGGAACGTCAGCCTGACGCCGCGGCATTACAGCTATCTGAAGATATCCGAGGGCTGTAACCACACCTGCCGGTTCTGCATCATCCCCGCCATGCGTGGCCGTTTGGTCAGCCGCCCGCACGCCGCCGTGCTGCGCGAGGCCGAGCGGCTGGTAGCGGCGGGGGTGAAGGAATTGCTGGTGATTAGCCAGGACACCTCGGCCTACGGCACCGACTGGGACCGCGAGACCCGGCGCGGCTTGACCGAGCAGCCGATCACCACGCTGGCCCGCGATCTCGGCCGCCTCGGCGCTTGGGTGCGGCTGCATTACGTCTACCCCTACCCGCATGTGCGCGAACTGATCCCGCTGATGGCCGAGGGGCTGGTGCTGCCCTATCTCGACGTGCCGTTCCAGCACGCCCACCCCGACACGCTGCGCCGCATGGCCCGGCCCGCGGCCGCCGAGAAGACGCTCGACCGCATCGCCGAGTGGCGCGCCGTCTGCCCGGACATCGCCCTGCGCTCGACCTTCATCGTGGGCTACCCGGGCGAGACCGAGGCCGAGTTCCAGACCCTGCTCGACTGGCTCGACACGGCGCAGCTCGACCGCGTCGGCTGCTTTAAGTACGAAAACGTCGCCGGCGCACGCTCCAGCGCCCTGCCAGACCACGTGCCGGAAGAGGTCAAGCAGGACAGGTGGGAGCGCTTCATGGCGCGCGCGCAAGCGATCTCGGAAGCCAAGCTGGCGGCCAGGGTCGGCCAGCGCCTGCAGGTCATCGTCGACGAGGTCGACGCCGACGCCGCCACCTGCCGCACCCGGGCCGACGCGCCCGAGATCGACGGCAACCTGTTCATCGACGAGGGCCACGAAGGCCTTGCCCCCGGCGACATCGTCACCGTCGCGGTGGACGAGGCCGGGGAGTACGATCTGTGGGGGCGGCTGACCGTCTGATCTGCACCACCTAACGCCACGTCGCCCTATCTTCGCCCTAATCCCGTGCTAGGACGTGCCAAAACGGACACACCGTCCGAGGCAGGCACACATGCCCTACCCCGCCTTCACCCGCGCCGAGCGGATCGCCGACGCCGTCGTCCACGTGTTCGGCATTGCGGGCAGCGTCCTGGCCGTGGCCGCGCTTTTCGTGGTCACACACGGTACTCTGGGCGCAGGCACGCTGGCGGCCACCATAGTCTACTCGGTGACGCTGGTGGCGATGCTGACCGCCTCGGGCCTTTACCACATGGCCGCCCATACCCGCCTGCGCCCGATCCTGCGCCGTATCGACCACGCGGCGATCTACTTCAAGATCGCCGGCACCTTCACCCCGCTCGCGGTGATCCTCGGCACCGCGTCGGGCTACCTGATCCTGGCCGTGGTCTGGCTGATCGCCCTGGCCGGCGCGGCGCGCAAGCTGATGGCGCGGCGCGGCCGCATCCCGACCAGCGCCCTGCCCTATGTCGCGCTCGGCTGGATCGGCGTCATGTTCCTGTTTCCCCTGACGAAAATCGCGCCGGGCCCGGCGCTGGCGCTGATCGCGGCGGGCGGGCTGACCTATACCGCGGGCGTGCTGTTCTACAACTGGCAGGGCCTGCGCTACGCCACGGCGATCTGGCACGGTTTCGTGCTGGTCGCGACCGGCTGCTTCTTCGGTGCCATCGCCACCAGCGTCATGGCGCTGCCGGGATAGAAGCGCTCAACCGATCAGCACCATCAGCCAGACCAGCCCCGCCGTCACCGCCGCCGCCGCCACCCCGGCGCTGCCCACGTCCTTGATCTTCTTCGACAGGGGATGCTCGGCGGTGTCGATCCGGTTGACCAAGTCCTCCAGCGCGGTGTTGAACAGCTCCGCCACCAGGATCATCAGCCCGAAGCCGATCACCAGCGCCCGCTCGACGCTCGTCAGGTCCAGCACAAGTGCCAGCAGGATCGACGCCAGGTTCGCCCGCGACCATTGCCGCAGCGATTTCTCCGACGCCCAAGCCGCGCGCCAGCCTTCCCACGACCATATCACGGTGTTTTTCAGGCGAACGAGTTCCGCCCAAAGCGCCCTCAGCATCGCCGCTCCTTTCGGCGGGCAGCTTACAGCGCCCGCCCTTGGCGGCAAGACGCATCCGGCGGCCGCCGGGCTACGGCGCCCCGCACTGCGCGGCCAGCCGGTCCAGCGCCTCCTTGTTGACGCAGAAATCCGGCGCCCTTGGAGGGGCGTCGCAGCATTCCGACAGCCAGACCGTGCAGACCTCGGAGAAAGCGCAACCCTGACAGCGGGCGATCATCCGGCCCGGCGCGTCGTTGGGCAGAAGGCCCAGCGCCCCTGCGGTCGTCAGGTTGACGCCCAGCGCCCGGGCCATCGCCTGGGTCTGGTGAAACGCCCCGTCGAGCCAGGGCGGCTCTTGCATCTGCATCATCCGCGCCCCCTCAGTCCAGACGGTCGAACAACGCCTTGTTGCGGCAGTAATCCGGCGCGGACTCCGCGCCCTCGGCATGCGTGTCGAGCCAGTGCACGCAGTCGCCGGTCCGGGTGCAGCCGGTGCAGGCAAAGACCACCGAGCGAATGTCCTGCTCGGCGATGTCGCCGCGCTGCGCCGCCTCGACAAGGTCGATGCCAAGCGTACCGGTCATCCGTCCGACGAGCTTTGCGTGCCGGTCAAGTACAGCCGAAAATCCCATGATCCGCTCCTTCGGTTTCATGCGGATAGACTTGTCCACGGAACCGCGCGCGTCGCCTTGATCCATATCAATCCGGTCGGTCCGAACCGGCCCGCGCGCCCGAGTCGCGTCAGCGCAGCTGCGCCGCGGTGCGCCGCACCAGCGCGATGCGCTCGGCATTGGGCGGATGGCTGCCGAGGAAGACGTTGCCCGGATCCTGCGTGCGCGTGAAATAGGCCACGCCGCGCGCCGGGTCGTAGCCCGCGCGCAGGGCGATGAGCGTGCCGAGCCTGTCGGCCTCGAGCTCGAACTCCTTGGAAAACACCCGCGCGCCGACCTGCGCCCCCACCGCCTTGGCAAGACGTACTCCCGCCTCGCTGCTGCCGCCGGCGATGGCGCGCTGCGCCAGCAATTCGGCGCCGCGCGCCGCGTTCTCGCGCTGCCGCGGCAGGTGACCGGCGATGTGGTGCGCGGCCTCGTGGCCGAGAACGAAGGCCAGTTCGTGTTGGTTCCGCGCCTCGGCGATCAGGCCGATGGTAAAGACGATGAAGGGCCGGCCCGACCGGCCCACCGTCTGAAACGCGTTGGGCGGCTTGCGCGGGTCGTCGTCGACGACGATCTGGTAGTCGCAGTTCAGCGGCAGCCGGCCCTGGCGGCACACCTGCTCGGCCACCGGCTCGACCCGCTCGACAACGGTGATGAAATTCTCGACCGCCACCTCGGGCGTGGGCGGCCCCCCGGCGGCCGGGGCTTGCACCGGTCCGCGCGGCACTGAGGCGGGCGCGACGGCGCAGCCGGTCAGCAACAGGGCGATCAATAGGGCGGGCAGGCGCATCGGCGGGCTCCTCGCGGGATGTGGCGACCCTAGCAGCCCATGATCCGAAGGCCACCACCGCCCGGCGAAAAATCGCGTGAAGACGCTGGGCAAGCCTGCGCCGCGCCGTTAGGCTTGGACGCATGTTTACTATCGAGCACGATTTCGACGCGACCGTGATCACCCTGATCGACGAACCCGGCCCGCACCTGCAGGAGGACGTCGTGATCAACGCATTCGAGGATTGCGTGACCCTCGAACAGCCCGATCCGCGGGGCGAGGGGGTGGCGAAAATCACCCTGTCGATGACGCAGCTGCGCGATCTGGCCGCCGCGCTCGACCTGCCCGAGGGCGTCTACCGCCTGAAGCAGGGCACGTCCTGACGGCGCAAAAACCAGGGAGGCCGCCATGCCACTAGCCCCGCGGGCCTGGGTGCCCACAGAGATCGAAACCCGCGTGCAGGACATGGCCGCAACGGTGCGGACCCGCGACAGCATCGACATCGCCGACCGGATCGACGCGCTGGCGATCCGCAACCGCGAGATCCACGAACGCGACTGCTTCAACCTCAACCCCGCGACCAATGTGATGAACCCGCGCGCCGAGGCGCTGCTGTCGTCGGGGCTGGGGACGCGGCCCTCGCTGGGCTATCCCGGCGACAAGTACGAGATGGGGCTGGAGGCGATCGAGGAGATCGAGGTCATCGCCGCCGAGTTGTGCGCGCAGGTGTTCGGCGCATCTCATGCCGAGATCCGGGTGCCTTCGGGCGCGATGGCCAACCTCTACGGCTTCATGGCCACCTGCAAACCCGGCGACACGATCATCGCCCCGCCCGCCAGCATCGGCGGCCATGTCACGCACCAGAAGGAGGGCTGCGCCGGGCTATATGGTCTGACCACTGTGGCCGCGCCGGTCGATGCCGACGGATACAGCGTCGATATCGGCGCGCTGCGCACGCTTGCGTCCGAGGTGAAGCCCGCCCTGATCACCCTTGGCGGCAGCCTGAACCTGTTCGAGCATCCCGTGGCAGAAGTGCGCGAGGTGGCCGACGCGGTGGGTGCCAAGGTGCTGTTCGACGCCGCGCATCAATGCGGGATGATCGCCGGGCGCGCCTGGAAAAACCCGCTGGGCGAGGGGGCGCATCTGATGACGATGAGCACCTATAAAAGCCTCGGCGGCCCGCCCGGCGGGCTGGCCGTCAGCAACGACGCCGAGATGGCCGAGCGGCTGGATCGCATCGCCTTCCCCGGCATGACCGCGAATTTCGACGCCGCGAAATCGGCGGCGCTGGCGGTCACCATGCTGGACTGGCGCGAGCACGGCGCCGCCTATGCCGAACAGATGATCGCCGTGGCCCGCGCCCTGGCGCAGCATCTCGACGCGCTGGGACTGCCGGTCTTCGCCAAGGCCCACGGCCATACCCGCAGCCACCAGTTCGCCCTCGAGGCGGCGCATTTCGGCGGCGGCCAGGCGGCGGCGAAGAAGCTGCGGAAAGCCGGGTTCCTGACCTGCGGCATAGGCCTGCCGATCGAGCCGGTGCCCGGCGACATGAGCGGCCTCAGGATCGGCACGCCGGAACTGGTGCGCTGGGGCGTCACGCCCGAACACGGGCCGGAACTGGCGGCGCTGATCGCCGGTGCTCTGCGCTCGAACGCGCCCGAGGATTTCGCCGACAGCGTGCGCGCCTTCCGGCACGATTTCGACAAGCTGCACTACATTCTCTAACGCCCGCGTCCCGGGGCCAAGCCGCGTCGACGCGGCTTGCACGCGGTTTCGAAACCGCGTTGTAACGGGCCGTCGACGGCCCGTCCGCCTCAGCCCTCGCCGCGCCGGATCGTATAGGTCGCGCCCGCCGGGATCGGTCCGGCGATGCGCGCCTCCTCGCCGTCCGGCCAGACCACGCGCAGCGCGTCCGCCGCCTCCGCCCCGCCCAGTCCGAAATGCGCGACGGCCGCGTCGAACGACATGAATCCGCCGCCCGAGGTCAGTTCGCGCATCTGTTCGGTCCCGTCCGCCATCACCGCGTAGACCCGCGCGCCGATGCCGTGGCTGTTGCCCAGCGCGTCGCGCAGTTCCACCGCCAGCGCGTTGCCCTGTTGCGCGCCGTTTACGAACAGCGCCACCGGCCCGTTCACGGGCTGGGTGATCACGTCGAGATCGCCGTCGTGATCCATGTCGAAGGCCACGGCGGCGGCGGTCATCAGGTAATCCTCCAGCCCATACGGGCCGGAGGCCTCGGTGAAGCTGCCGTCGCCGTTGTTGCGGAAGAACAGGTTCGAGGGCGAGACCTCGTTCGGCACC
>JAHELH010000166.1 GCA_024644285.1 Paracoccaceae bacterium
CTTGCCGCCGGGCTGCGCCTCGACCGATGCGGCGCCCTTGGCGGCGGGCTTTGGCGCCGGCGCTTCGGCGGCCTTCGCCGCGCCCGCGCCGGGCTTGGTCGCGTCCTTCGCGCCGCCGGTGCGCGCCGTCGCGGCCGCCGATGCCCCGGCCGCAGGCTTTGCCTTGGGCTTCGGCTTGGGCTTTGTCTCTGCCGCGCCAGGCTGCGGTTTCGATCCCGACGCGCCGCCGGTTGCGGGCTTGGGCGTGGCGCGGGCCTCCGCCGCGCCCGGGGCCGAAGCTCCCGCCCCGGTGGAGGTCTCGGTGCCGGTGAACAGCATGATCAGGATCACGAAGACCACGATTCCGATCAGCAGTCCCAGCAGCAGCGCGCCGAAGAAGCCAAAGCCGCCAACCCACATGAACAGGACAAGAAACACGATGGCGAAGGCCGCCGAGATTATCAGCGCCGTCGATGTCGGCATTTGCTCGTCTGGTTTCATATCGTCACCTCCAGGATCCCTTCCCGATGCACCGGGATCTAATTCTTAGCGCGTTTCGAGAATTCTGTCTGCTCTCCGGCGGCAAGCTTCTTGGCCTGTTCGACCCAGTCGTCGCGGCTGACGCGGCCCTTGAACCCCTTGAGGTTCTCGTCCGCCCAGGCGATTTCGGCATCGCCCCAGGCGGCGATCTGGCCGAAATGGTAGACGCCCATGTCGTGCAGCATCTGCTCCAGCTTGGGCCCCACCCCCTTGATCAACTTCAAATCATCCGCCTTGCCGCCGCGCGGGGCGTCCAGCGCCTCGGGCCGGCTTTCCCTCCGCGCGCCTTCCGCCGGCGCGCCAGGCGCGGCGCCGCCAGGCTCCAGCGACCGGTTCACGCCGCCCTCCTCGAACCGTCCGCTGGGCGCGGCAGAGGCGTCCTCGACCGGCTTCTCGCCGCCGCCGCGGCCCGCTTCCTTCTCGGCCGCCTTTGCTGGCTCGGTCTCGCGCGGGCGGCCGTGCTCTTCTTCCTTGACCTCGTCCTGCGTCATGTCGACCTGGCGCGCGTCTTCCTTGGCCGCCTCCTCCTCGGGTTTCGAGATCGTCGGCGCGGCCTCGTTCCACGGCGTGCGCAACGGCACCTCGGTGCCGTCGATCCGCTTCACGGTGTCGCCGATGTCCACCGCCAGCTGGACCGAGGCATTGAACTTGGTGTGCCCGCTTTCCTCGTGATCCTTGAGGCTGGTCAGTCCCTCCAGCGGTTCCGACGCGTAGCGCCCGTTCTGCGGCCCGGGCACCGGCACATCGCCCTTGGCCAGCGCGTCGATGATCTCGCCCAGCCGCTCGGCGGTCAGGTCCTCGTAGTAATCCTTGCCGATCTGCGCCATCGGCGCGTTGGCGCAGGCGCCCAGGCACTCGACCTCTTCCCACGAGAACTTGCCGTCAGCACTGAGGACATGCGGTCGGGGCGCGATCTTGTCCTTGCAGACCGCGACCAGGTCCTCGGCGCCGCAGATCATGCAGGACGTCGTGCCGCATATCTGGATATTCGCCACGCTGCCAACGGGTTGCAACTGGAACATGAAGTAGAACGTCGCGACCTCCAGCCCGCGGATATGGGCCATGCCCAGCATGTCGCAGACATGCTCGATGGCCGGGCGGCTCAGCCAGCCCTCCTGCTCCTGGGCGCGCCACAGCAGCGGGATGATCGCGCTGGCCTGGCGACCCTCGGGGTACTTCGTCAGCTGCGCCTCGGCCCAGGCCTGGTTGTCCGGCGTGAAGGCAAAGCTGTCGGGTTGCTCGGGATGCAGGCGGCGCAGCATGGTCTAGTGCCTTTCGGTCGTTCGGATCAGCGGCCCCGGACGCGGCGGCTCCGGGCAGGCCCCGAACATCTGCGCGAAATCGCCCCGCACTGCAAGCCAGAGCCTCACGCCGCCGCGATCACGGCGACAGGCGTGGCCGCCGGCTGGGCGCCCGGGGCGCAGGGTCCGGCGACAAGCCGGATACCGCCGCTCTCCAGCCGCACGGCGCGCTCCGTGCTCAGCTCGTAGCCCGCAAACTCCAGCACCTGCTCACGCGTCAGCCCGGCCTGGAACTGCACCGTGGCGTAGTCGGCGCTCTTGACCAGCTCGCAATCGATCGAGGCCACCGCTTCCTCGAAGAATTCCAGGTCATCGCGCTCGGTGCCCTCCGGCAGCGGCGCGCATCCCGTCGCGGCGAACATCGCCAACGCGGCAAGTCCCGGCCAAAGCTTCGATTTTCTCATCACGCATCCCCCTCCGCGACCAGGCGGCACCCGGTGAACACCGAGTACTGAGCCCCGACGAACTCGCTCAGCCGGCCCAGCATCTCTTCCGTCGGCCCGTCGCCCGCCGCCACCGCCTCTGGGCTGGCATCGACAAGCCGCTTGGACAGACCCTGCAACTGCTGTGCCAGATAAGCGCGGTATTTGTCGAGACCCCCGAGGACCTTCGCCTTGGTCAGCCCGGCCTCGAGCGAATCGAGCAGCGGGACCACCTCGCGCTGGACCCGGGTCAGGTGCGCGGCGCTCTCGATGACGATCTTCGGCGGCCAGACCTCCTGCCCCTGCATCGACGGCACCGCCTGCCGCAAGGCCGCGTCGAGCCGCGCCGCGACGTCGAAATTCTCGAAACAGATATCCAGCTTGCGCTCCAACAGCCGCGAGGCCTCGCCCTCGACAAAGGACGACCGGGCATAATAGGCCTGCACGGCAACGAAGACCGCCGCCAGAAGCGTACCGGCGGCCAGCGTATAGGTTGCATATTTCGCGTCTTCGGCCATCAGGTCGCCGCTCCTTGCGGTCGTGGCCGCCGGCACGCGGATTGCGTCACCGTGCCGGGCATCACAGCGCGGCGCGTTTCATTTCATCGATCGATCTCGCCGAACACCACGTCCATCGTGCCGATGATCGCCGCCACGTCGGCCAGCTGGTGTCCGGTGGCGATGAAGTCCATCGCCTGCAGGTGCAGGAACCCCGGCGCGCGCAGCTTGGCGCGATAGGGCTTGTTGGTGCCGTCGGCCACCAGGTAGACGCCGAACTCGCCCTTCGGCGCCTCGACCGCAGCATAGACCTCGCCGGCCGGCACGTGGAAGCCCTCGGTATAAAGCTTGAAGTGATGAATTAGCGCCTCCATCGAGGTCTTCATCTCGGCGCGGCTTGGCGGGGTCATCTTGCCGCGCGCCATGATGTCGCCCGGCTCTTTCCGTAGCTTCTCAATGGCTTGTTTGATGATCTTCAGGCTCTCGCGCATTTCCTGCATGCGGCATAGATAGCGGTCGTAGCAATCGCCGTTCTTGCCGATGGGAATCCCGAATTCGAACTCGTCATAGCATTCGTAAGGCTGCGCGCGGCGCAGGTCCCAGGCCATGCCGGAGCCGCGCACCATCACGCCCGAGAACCCCCAGTCCAGCGCGTCCTGCTCGGTCACCACGCCGATATCGGCGTTGCGCTGCTTGAAGATGCGGTTTTCCGTCAGTAGCCCGTCGATATCGTCGACCACCGCGGGGAATTCGTCGGCCCAGGTGTCGATGTCGTCGATCAGTTCCGGCGGCAGGTCCTGGTGCACGCCGCCAGGACGGAAATACGCGGCATGCAGCCGCGCCCCGCAGGCGCGCTCGTAGAACACCATCAGCTTCTCGCGCTCCTCGAAGCCCCAGAGCGGCGGTGTCAAGGCGCCCACATCCATCGCCTGCGTTGTGACGTTCAGCAGATGGTTCAGAATGCGCCCGATCTCGGAATAGAGAACCCGGATCAGCGAGGCCCGGCGCGGGACCTCGGTGCCGGTCAGTTTCTCGATGGCAAGGCACCAGGCGTGCTCCTGGTTCATCGGCGCCACGTAGTCCAGCCGGTCGAAATACGGCAGATTCTGCAGATAGGTCCGCGATTCCATCAGCTTCTCTGTGCCGCGGTGCAACAGGCCGATATGCGGGTCGCAGCGTTCGACGATCTCGCCGTCCAGCTCCAGCACAAGCCGCAGAACACCATGCGCCGCAGGGTGTTGCGGGCCGAAGTTGATGTTGAAGTTGCGGATCTTCTGTTCGCCGGTCAGGGCGTCTTTGAACCCGGTTTCGTCTTTCATGCTACCCTTTCCCCGCCCACGGCCCAACGGTCCGGGATGCGGTCGAATGTCGCCTGGATAAAGTCGTACTGCGGCTTGAGGAAGGTGCGCAACTGCTCATGTTGCCCCTCGTCCATCTCGGCCTCGGGCCCCCGCAGCACCCGGGTGCCGAAATCCGCCGGCTTATGGTCGAGCCCGAGAAAGTCGCACAGGTCGTCCACGATGGGCTGGCTGAACAATTCCTCGTAGAACACCAGCCGCAGGTTTTCCTTCCGCACCGCGGCCAGCAGGTTGGTGACGGGGCCGATATAATCCGACCGGCGCTCGACCTCGGGCTCCTTGCCCTTGAGAATTCGCCGCACGATGTGAACCGAGCGGTAGGCGACCTCGTGCGGCGTCGCCGCGCGGCGCTTGGCGATCATCCTGGCATGGCTCCAGATCCGGTCGACGGGGTCGCGCAGGATGTAGACGAACTTCACCTCCGGCATCAGCCCGGCCATCTGCGCCAGCCGGTCGCGCGGCAGCAGCCCGTAGGCCGGCGTCATGTCGCCCACCAGCCGCTGGTCGGTACGTCCGTTCGTCAGATAGGCCAGGTAGGCCGCGTCGTCGGCGCGCCGCGCCCGCAGAACCGTCAGCCATTCCGCCGCATCCGCGGCGACGCGCTGTTTGATCGCGCGCGCCGCGGGGTTGAGACCGTCAAGCTCCCGCAAATTGCCGTCGTGCCGGGCCTGCGTGCTCGCGATCCAGGTGTCCCAGTCGTCGAATGCGACGGCGTCGAAATAGTGCAGCTCCTTGAGCCCCCGCATCCAGGCCTGGGGATGGTCCGAGATGTAGCGGTGCAGCCAGCTGGTCCCCGCCTTTGTGGCGCCGACGCAGAAGAACAGGGTGGGATCGGCCATCGCGCCGTCCGTCAGCCGGGTCCGGCGCCCGGACCCAGGTCGTCCTTGAAGGCCACGACCCACAGCAGGATCAATGCCACCAGCGGGATCGCGGCGAAAAGCGCGACCCAGTTCGGGATGCCGTGACGCGGCAGGATTTTCCAGAACGGCACCACCAGCAGCGCCGCAGCGATCAGCCACCACAAAAGCCCGCCTCCTCCCATCATCCCGCCGCGTCTTTCTTCTCGTCGCCCGGCAGGATGTATTGCGCGCCCTCCCAGGGCGACATGAAGTCGAACTGGCGGTATTCCTGCACCAGTTTCACCGGCTCGTAGACCACCCGCTTCTGTTCCTCGTCATAACGCACCTCGGTATAGCCGGTGGTCGGGAAGTCCTTGCGCAGCGGATAGCCGCGGAACCCGTAATCGGTCAGGATGCGGCGCAGGTCGGGATGCCCGGTGAACAGGATGCCGAACATGTCGAACACCTCGCGCTCGAACCAGTTGGCCGCCGGATAGGCCTCGATGATCGACGCCACCACCTGATCCTCGCGCAGCCGTAGCTTCACCCGGATCCGGTGGTTCTGGTACATGCTGAGGAAATGGTAAACCAGGTCGAACCGGGTCTCGCGCTGCGGATGGTCGACCGCGGTGATGTCGATCAGGGTCGAGAACCTGCAGGTCGCGTCGGATTTCAGGAACTCGGCAAAGGTCTCCACCGAGGACGGGGCGATCTCGACCGTCAGCTCGCCCAGCGTCACCTCCCAGCCCAGCACGCAATCGGGCCGCTTGGCCTCGATATGCCGGCCCAGGTCCTTCAGTGCTTCCGACATGTCAGCCTGCC
>JAHELH010000167.1 GCA_024644285.1 Paracoccaceae bacterium
TCGCTCGAACACCTGATCGCCGAATACAGCCTAACCGCTGCCGGCGTCGCCGCGCTGCGCGTCACCCTGCCCGATGACCGCTTCGTCATCGTCGACGACCGCGACATGCCCGACGTCTGCGTTCAGCACATGCTCGCACTGATGCTGCTCGACGGCGGCGTCAGCTTCGCCACCTCGCACGACAGGGCGCGGATGGACGCGCCGGAGATCCGCGAGATCAGGGGGAAGATCACCGCGATCCCCTCGGCGGACCTCACCGCGGCGCGCCCCGCCCGGCAGGCCATCGTCGAGCTCGACCTCGCCGACGGCCGCACGGTCTCGCACCGCACTCGCGCGGTCCGGGGAACCCCCGACAACCCGATGACCGGGGCCGAGGTCGAGGCCAAGGCGCGCGACCTGATTGCACCAGTCCTTGGGGCCGCCCGCTCTGACGACCTCCTCGCCGAGCTCCGCGACATTGCCGGGCTCGACGATGTCCGCCGCCTTACTCCGCTGCTTCAGGTCATGTAGAGCCCGCCCGAGACGTGCACGGTCTGCCCAGTCATGAACCGGGCATGCGGCATGCACATCCCGACGATTACGCCGGCAGCCTCCTCGACCGTACCCTCGCGGCCAAGCGGGATCCGGTCGGCCGGTATCGGCGACTTCCCCGCCGACGCCGACCGCTCGCCGCCGATCTTACCCGGCGCCACGCAGTTCGCAGTGATCCCCCGGTCGGCGAATTCCACCGCCAGCGCCTTGGCAAGCCCGGTCAGGCCCGCCTTGGCGGCACAGACATGCGCCCGCTTCGCCGCCCCGATATGCGCCGTCACGCCGCCGATCAGCACAATCGTGCCGCCGCCGCCCGCGATCATCAGCGGTAGCGCGGCGCGGGAGATCAAAAACGCACCGTCGAGTACCACCGCGTTGATCTCGCGCCACTCCTCCAGCGTCATCTCGATGAAGGGCGCCTGCCGTCGGATCGCCGCGTTGCTTACCAGCACGTCGAGCCGGCCGAACGACTTCCGCGCCGCCTCCGCCATCAGCGCCACATCCGCCTCTGCCGACACATCGCCCAAGACGACCTCGGCGCGGCGGCCAAGCCCCCGGATTTCATCCGCGACCGCGGCGATCTCGTCCCTCGCCGACTTCGCGGTGATCACGAGGTCTGCCCCCGCCCGCGCGAGGCCCAGCGCTGTCGCCCGGCCGATCCGCCGCGAGGCGCCGGTGACCAGCGCCACCTTTCCGTCGAGCCTGTGTAAGGTGTCCGCTTCGGTCATCCGTACCCTCCGTCATTTCTCGAGCTTCCGCCTCCGCGCTGTAGCGGAATCGTCAAATGTTGACAATTCGAACCGCAATTAGAAAGTTGCCAACCAAGGGAGGACCGGTCGTGGGCGCACAGGATTCGACGCTTTCGGAACGCCTCGCGGGCTGGCTCGCGAGCCTCGCGCCGGGAGACGTGCCGCCCGAGGCACGGGCGATCGCCACCCGCGACCTCGTCGATGCCGCGGGCCTTTGCCTCGCCGCCCGGCGCACAGACTACCTCGCGCAGGTGATCGCCGCCTCCGAACTCGGCCGCTGCACCGTGGTCGGCCAGGCGGCGCGACTCGATCCCGCCGGTGCCGCCTTCGCCGGCGGTGTTGCGATCCACGGCGAAGACTTCGACGACACCCTCGAAGGCGCGCCGATCCGGGTCGGCGCCATGGTGATCCCGGCGGTCCTCGCGGCGGCGGAGCGCGAAGGGCTCGGCGGCGCCCGCACGATGCTCGGGATCACCGCCGGGCTCGAGTCGGTCTGCCGCCTGAACCACGTAGCGGCCGGGCACATGCACCGTGCCGGCTTCCACCCGGTCGGCATTATCGGCGCGCTCGGCGCGGCCGCGGGTGTCTGCGTGGCGCTCGGGCTCGACCGCGACCGGACAGCGGCGGCCTTTGGCATCGCCGGCAGCTTCTCCTCGGGTATCCTCGAATACCTCACCGACGGCGCCTGGACCAAGCGGCTGCATCCCGGCTGGGCCGCGCAATCCGGCTTGCGCGCCGCGCTGATTGCCCGGCAAGGCTTTTTCGCACCCCGGACGATTTTCGAGGGCGCGCACAACTTTTTCCGGACCTTCGCGCCGACTGCCGAGCCGGATTACAGCCACATCACCGACAGTCTGGGGGCGGACTGGTACATGACGCGGATTGTGTTCAAGCCCTATGCCTGCGGGACGATGATTCATCCCTACATCGACTGCGCCCGGCGCCTTGCGGCCGATGGTATTCGCGCAGAGAACGTCGCGCGGATCGATTGCGACACCGGCGAGGGCCTCATTCACCGGCTTTGGGAGCCGCTTGCCGAAAAGCAGCGGCCGTCCAGCGGCTATGCCGCAAAGTTCTCGATGCCGTTCTGCATGGCGCTGGGTTTCTACGAGGACGATGCTGGCCTCGCCGAGTTCGACGATGCGGTCGTCGAGCGGGAAGACCTGCTCGCACTGGCGGGAAAGATCTTTTATCGGATCGATCCGGACAACCCCTACCCTCGCAATTACACAGGCGATCTGGAGGTTGCACTGAAGAACGGCAGGGTCCTGCGCTACCACCAGCCGCACATGCGCGGAGGCCAGCATGAACCGCTGAGCGACGACGACATTCAAACCAAGTTCATGGCCAACGCCCGATGGGGTGGATGGACCGAAGACAAGGCGCGCAGGCTGGCAAGCTGGTGCAAGGCACTGGATGACGCCCCCGATGTCTCGGGCCTGTCTGAGTTTGCCGGATGAGGAGTTGCCAATGACTGGAACCGTTTCTGCACGGATCGCTGAATGGATCACCGAACTCGCGCTAGAGGACATCCCGGAACCCGCCAGGATCGCTGCCGAAGACACGGTGATCGACACGGTGGCGCTGGCGGTGGCGGCGCTGGATACAGACTATGGCCACGCTGTGCGCAAAGCTTTTCCGGGGGACGGCCCGGCAACGGTATGGGGTCTTCCGGGCGGGGCAGATTCGACCGCCGCCGCCGTGATCAACGGAACCTGCGGCCATGGCGAGGACTACGACAACACCTATGAAGGCTGCCCGGTGCATTCCGGCGTCGTCATCGTGCCTGCGCTCTTTGCCGCGGGGGAGGCAATGGCGCTGACCGCGTCCGACGTGGCGCGCGGCATCGTGGTGGGCATCGAGATCGCCAACAGGCTCGGCGCGGTCACGGGCCGCGCGACCCACTCGGCGGGATTTCACCCCACGGCGATCTTCGGGACGATGGGCGCGGCCGCCGGAGTGGCGGTGGCCTTGCGCCAGACCTCGCGCCAAATCATGGACACGCTCGGCGTGGCCGGTTCCATGGCCGCGGGCATCATAGAATACCTTGCTGACGGCAGTTGGACCAAGCGCATGCACGCGGGCTGGGCGGCGCAGTCCGGAATCGCGGCAGCACGCATGGGCGCGGCGGGATTTCGCGGACCGTCAACCGTGTTCGAGGGAAGCCACGGGCTATACGCCGCCTTCGCACCCTCGATCACGCCCGAGATCGAACGGATCACGGAAGGTCTGGGCACCCGCTGGGAGGCAGCCAATGTCGCCTTTAAGCCCTATGCCTGCGGGACCATGACGCAGCCATTTATCGATTGCGCCATCCGGCTGCGCAGGGCCGGCGTCAATCCGGTCGAGATCGAAAGCATCCTTTGTGAAGTCGGCGAGGGCACCGTGCACCGCCTGTGGGAACCGATCGAGCTGAAACGGAAGCCGCCCGGCGCCTACGGTGCGAAATTCTCGGGCCCCTACGCCGTCGCTTCCGGGCTCGTTTACGGAGGCGCGGGCCTCGCGCAGTTCACCGAAAAGGCGGTAGCGGCGCACGAGGTACTCCAGTTGGCGGGAAAGGTCTCCTATGTAATCAATCCCGATGACCCCTATCCGAAGAACTACACCGGCCACGTCCGTGCCAAGCTGAAGGATGGCCGGATCGTCGAAGAGCGGCAGGGGCAGCTGCGGGGCGGAACGCGGGACCCGTTGCCCCGGTCCGAAATCCTCGGCAAGGCGCGCGCGAACCTGGAGTTCTCGGGGTGCGACGCGTCGGCGGCCGACACCCTTGCCGAATTCGCGCGCAAGCTGTTCGACGGCGGAGACGCAGCGTTCGACGGGCACGCGCTGCGCGCACTGGGCCGTTGATGGACCCGACGCTTCTGACACCTGAAAGCTCCGCGCTGGCCGCCGGTGTCAGCTTTGCGGCGGCGGCGCTGGGCGCGGTTGCCGGCATGAGATCGGGCCTGATCGTGACGGCGGTCCTGACGCCGGTCGTCGGCGCGAAAGCCGTGGTCCCGATGATCTCGGTCATGATGCTTCTGACAAATGCGGCGCGTGTCTGGGCGTTCCGGCATGATCTAGCGCCCGCGCATGTCCTGCGGGTCGCCGGGGTCGCCATACCGGCAGCCGCGCTCGGCGCGCTGGCATTCGTGCGGCTCGACGGGCCGATCATACAGGCCGGTCTTGGCGTAGTCCTGATCGTCTCGATGCCGCTGCGGCGCTGGCTTTCCGGCCGCAGCGTCACACCGTCGAGCGGTCAAGTGGCAGCGGTGTGGGGCCTCTTCGGGTTCCTGTCATCGCTCGTGGTCGGCGCCGGCGTGCTGGTCATCCCGATCCTGATGGGCCTGGGGCTGGCAGGACCTGCCGTGATCGCGACCGATGCCGCGATCTCGGTCATCGTGAATCTCGCCAAGACGCTGTTCTTTGGGCAGCTTGATGCGCTGCGGTTCGAGCTATTCGTTTTCGCCATAGTGCTCGGCCTGATCGGCGTTCCGGGCACCTGGGCTTGGGCATGGCTTGTCCGCAGAACGCCGATCCGGATCCACACCCTCTTGATCGAGGCTGCTATCGTCCTTGGCGGCGCGGCGCTGCTCTACGGCGCTCTAAGGGGAACGAGCCCATGATCGATGTCGGGAAGGCCCGCGAGATGCTGCACGGGCGGGACGAGGTCGCGTTTCTCGACCTGCGTGGGGCCGCGCCGTTTTCGGAGGCACACCCTCTCTTCGCGACACCCGGGAACTTCGGGCTTCTGGAGGCCGAAATCGGGGAACTGGTGCCGCGATTGGGGACGCGCATACTGCTGTTGGATGCCGGTGACGGCGTGTCGGAGGCTGCGCAGGTGCTGCTTGCCGGTCTCGGATACACAGATGTGCGGCCCATCGACGGCGGGCACCTCGCGTGGCAAGCGGCCGGCTTTCCGCTCTATTCCGGCGTCCACGTCCCGTCGAAGACGCTTGGGGAACTGACCGAGATCGCGTTCAAACCCGACGTGATCGGTCCGGACGAACTGGCGCGCCGGTTGGCGGGTGGCACGGAGATGTATTTCTTCGATGTGCGCCCCGCCAGCGAACACGGCAAGATGCGCATACCGGGCTCGCGGTGTCTGCCGAACGGCGAAACGGCGCACCGGCTCGGGGCTTTCGAAAATGACGATCCCATCGTCCTGACCTGCGCTGGCCGGACGCGGGGGTTGATCGGCGCGGCAAGCCTTCGGCTGGTCGCGCCGGAACGCCGGGTCGTCGCGCTGGAAGACGGGACCCAGGGCTGGGTTCTGTCCGGGCGCGCGCTGGAGCGCGGCGCGGTGGCCGACCGGTTTCCCTCTCTGGACGATCAGGCAATGGCGGCGAGCCGTGCACGGGCGGATGCGTTCGCCGATGCGCACGGTATCCAATTCCTGGATCGCGCCGCATTTGAGGTTTGGGCGCAGGACACGGCTCGTACGCTGTACCTGTTCGACGTCCGTTCACCGGAAGAAGCCGACGCGGATCC
>JAHELH010000168.1:0-3535 GCA_024644285.1 Paracoccaceae bacterium
GGCGCGCCGCACCTCTTGAAGGGCGAATACACCGACAGCGCCGGCCGCGGCATCGACATGTACTCTATGCGTCAGCCGCTGGGCGTTGTGGCCGGCATCACGCCGTTCAACTTCCCCGCCATGATCCCGATGTGGAAATTCGCCCCCGCCATCGCCTGCGGCAACGCCTTCATCCTCAAACCCAGCGAACGCGACCCCTCGGTGCCGCTGATGCTGGCCGAACTGATGACCGAGGCCGGGCTGCCCGACGGTATCCTGCAGGTCGTCAACGGCGACAAGGAAAGCGTCGACGCGATCCTCGACAACCCGCAGATCATGGCCATCGGCTTCGTCGGCTCGACGCCGATCGCCGAATACATCTATGGACGAGGCTGTTCCAACGGCAAGCGCGTGCAATGCTTCGGCGGCGCCAAGAACCACATGATCGTGATGCCCGACGCCGACATGGACCAGGCCGCCGACGCGCTGGTCGGCGCGGGCTACGGCGCGGCCGGAGAGCGCTGCATGGCGATCTCGGTCGCGGTGCCGGTGGGCGACAAGACCGCCGACGCGCTGATCGAGAAACTCGTGCCGCGCATCGAGAAGCTCAAGGTCGGCCCCTACACCGCCGGCGACGACGTCGATTACGGGCCCCTGGTCACCGGGGATGCCAAGAAGCGCGTGCTGGGGCTGGTGCAGTCCGGCATCGACCAGGGCGCCGAGCTGGTTGTCGACGGCCGTGGTTTCTCGCTGCAGGGCTACGAGGATGGGTTCTTCGTCGGCCCGCACCTCTTCGATCGCGCGACCCGCGACATGGACATCTACCGACAAGAGATTTTCGGGCCGGTCCTGACTACCGTTCGCGCCAAGTCCTACGAGGACGCCTTGGCCCACGCCATGGACCACGAATACGGCAACGGCACCGCGATCTTCACCCGCGACGGCGACACCGCCCGCGATTTCGCCAACCGCATCAACATCGGCATGGTGGGCATCAACGTGCCGATCCCGGTGCCGCTGGCCTACCACACCTTCGGCGGCTGGAAGAAATCGGGCTTTGGCGACCTGAACCAGCACGGGCCCGACAGCTTTCGCTTCTACACCCGGACCAAGACGGTTACCTCGCGCTGGCCCTCGGGGCTTAAGGAAGGCGGAGAGTTCCATTTCAAGCAGATTGACTGACGCCGCGACGCGGATCGCGCATTCCAACGCCGCACTGCCCCGGCGGCGCGGTCACCCGGCATCGACCCGTCCGGGCTCCCGCGGCTTCAAAATCGAGTGATGCGCATGGCGCCTGTGCCTGGCATTGGCGTTTGAATACAATTGCTTAGGCGGGCATTCCGGGCGGGTCGCCGCGCCGTTTCCGGCGCCGCGCGCCATAGACAGAACCGCGCCGCCATGTCAGCATCGGGCTATCTCCGGAAAGGGAGGCTTCAATGCCAAACATCTCTCGCCGCCACGTGATCGCGACCGCCCTGCCCGCCATCGCCGCGCTTCCGCTGCTGGCGATTTCCGCCCGGCGCGCGCGGGCCGCCACGCACCGGGTCGAGATCAAGGGCTTCGCCTTTTCGCCTGCGTCGTTGAACGTCGCGGTCGGGGACAGTGTGGTGTTCACCAACCGCGACAGCGCCCCGCACACCGCCACCGCGCTGGACGGCAGCTTTGACACCGGCACAATCCGCCGCAACAAGGCCGTGCAGGTGACGATCAGCGCCGCCGGTACGCACGGCTACCGGTGCAAATTCCACGCCGCGATGAAGGCGACCCTCACCGCCGGCTGATCCACTGCCTGCTTGCCGCAGACCTGCCTTCCTGCTTTCATGTTTGAAAACAGGGGGACAGCCATGGCGACCGACCCGAGTTTCACCATGGGCATCGAAGAGGAATACCTCCTCGTCGATCGCGATAGCCTGCAATTGGTCGAGGCGCCGCAGCAGCTGATGGATGACTGCGTCGCCGAGATCGGCGGCCAGGTCAGCCCTGAATTCCTGAAATGCCAGGTCGAGATCGGCACCGGCGTTTGCGCCAATATCGGCGAGGCGCGCGAGGACCTCAAACGCCTGCGTACCTGCATCCACGACGTGGCGGAGCGCTACGGCATGGCGCCGCTCGCCGTCTCCTGCCACCCGACCGCCGACTGGAAGGACCAGCACCACACCGACAAGGAACGCTACAACACGCTGCGCCACGATCTCGCCGGCGTGGCGCGGCGGATGCTGATTTCCGGCATGCACGTGCATGTCGGGATCGAGGACAAGGACCTGCGCATCGACCTGATGCGCCAGTTCTCCTATTTCCTACCGCACCTCTTGGCGATGTCCTGTTCCTCGCCCTACTGGCAGGGGCAGGACACCGGGCTCGCCTCGTACCGACTGACCGTCTTCGACAACCTGCCGCGCACCGGCCTGCCGCCAAGCCTTTCCAGCTGGGGCGAATACGAGCGCTCGGTGCAGACGATCATCAACACCGGCGCGATCCAGGACAGCTCGAAAATCTGGTGGGACCTGCGCCCCTCGTCGCGCTTTCCGACGCTCGAGACCCGGATCTGCGACAATTCCCCGCGGATGGAGCACACGCTGACGCTCGCAGCAATCATTCAGTGCCTCACCCGGATGCTCTGGCGGCTGCGCAAGAAGAACCAGCGCTGGCGGGTCTACGAATCCTTCCTCATCGGCGAGAACCGCTGGCGCGCCCAGCGTTACGGCATCTCCGAAGGGCTGATCGATTTCGGCCGCGGCGAGGTGGTGCCCTTCGCCTACCTGTTGGAAGAGCTGATCGAACTGCTCGCCGAGGATGCCGAGGCGTTGGGCTGCGTGGCCGAACTGGAAAACGCGCGCCACATTCTGGCCGAGGGCAACAGCTCTGACCGCCAGCGCCGCGTCTACGCATCCGAGTTCGAATCCAGCGGCAGCGACGACAAGGCGATGCGCGCTGTGATAGGTTCGCTGATCGAGGAGTTCAGCGCCGATCTGTGAACCATCGGCGCCTTCCGGCCGATTCACCGAATGGTGATCGTTCTTGGGCGCGAAACGGATGGATTACACATTCGTTTACTGTAATACGACTGCAAAACAAACCTGTACGAGGCACAGATGTCGCAGTCCCGTTATTCCCGCCGCCGCCTGATGCAGCTGTCGCTCGCCGGCACGGCGACGCTTTTTGCGCCGTCCATCCTGCGCGCCCAGGACGCCGCCCCCGCCATCCGGACGCCCAACACCGGCGAAAAGCGCAACGCGTCCTCGTTCCGGCCGCAGCACTGGCAGGACCATTTCGAGACCCTGGGCGTCGGCGCCATCGTCGCCGACACGACCAGCCGCGCGCTGCATTACTGGAATGCCGACGGCACCGATTACCGCCTCTATCCCACTTCGGTGCCGCTGACCGAAGATCTGACCAAGCGTGGCTATACCGAGATCGTGCGCAAGAAGGTCGGGCCCACCTGGACCCCGACGCCCTCGATGCGAGAGCGCGACCCCAGCCTTCCCGAATTCATGGAGCCCGGCCCCGGCAACCCGCTGGGCACACACGCGATGTATCTCAGCTGGCCCGCCTATCT
>JAHELH010000168.1:3635-5748 GCA_024644285.1 Paracoccaceae bacterium
AAACCAAGCCGCAGGCGGCCCGAGATGGTCGGCCGCGGGCCGGCTTCGGCCCGGAACCGCACCGCCTCGTCAGGACCGATCCCGCGAGGATCGAAATCGAAATCCTCGGTGAACCCGTCCGTGGTCAGTTCGATCTCGCGCACAGGGTGGCAGCCGCGCCGCCACAGAACCGCCTCGACCCGGCCCAACCCGTCGTTATCTGTCCTGGCTCCGCTCATGCCGCGGCCATCCGCCACACCTGCGCTTCGGGCCGCGACAGCGCATAGCGCGCGATGGGCCCCGCCGTCGCCAGGCGCCGGCATTCGGGGAACAGGTCGAGGATTTCCGCTTGCGCCTCGTCGCCCACTGTATTCAGCGCTTCGCGACCCAGGAACATGCTTTCCGCCGGACACGCTTCGGCGAAGACGATTTCGTGTTTCGGACAGATGAAGTGGAAATATTCGACCTCCGCCATCGGCGCCAGCGTGATCGAGGTGCCATCGACCAGGTGCTTGGCCGCCACCAGCACCTCGGAATGGCCGTAATGCAATTCGGCCATCGGACCGCGCACCAGCATCCGGTGGTTCGGCGATACCAGCAGATCTCGGACATTGCCCAGCGCCCCCGCCCTGATCCGGATCGGCGCATTTGCCCCATCCGCCGCCACGCGGCAGGATCCGATCCAGCGGATCGGCTGCGCGCCGCGGTCGAGCGTGTTCACCAGGTCGCCCCGCGCCAGGGTCTCCACCGCGCGCGGCCCGCCCGGCGCGTCGATCAGGGTGCCGCGCGCAAAGCATACCACGCCGGAGAAGATGTTGTTCTCGGTGGCGAAATTCCCGTTCGCGACCTCGGTCGTGCCGGGATTGATCGTCGAGTCTGCGTTGTAGTCGTTGTCGCTCAGCACATCGATGGTGACGGTCTGCCCGGCCTCGACCGCCGAAAAGTCTATGCCGGCACCCACCATGACCTGCGACAAATCCGGCGCGTTCGGATCGGACGACACCAGCCCGTTGCCGTTGAATCGCATATGCCGGTCGCCAAGCCCGCTGGTATTGGCGCGGATATTGATACCGCCGGAATCGGCAGCCGTGTAATCGTACTTGACGGTGCCGTTGTAGTAGTCCGCCGCGCTGTCATAGACCGTGAGCCCCGTGATCAGCGAGTCGCGTGTCACCTCGAAATTGGCGTCGGCGTTGTCTATGTGGATGACAATGATGTCGTCCGGCTCGAAGGGCAGCGATCCGCCAGTGACGTCGACCTGTCCGCCGTTCTGAAACCCACCATGCGGCTTGACCTTCACCTTGACGTCGTCGATCAGGTTGAACCCGTTCAGGATCAGCGTCGTGCTTGGCATGTAATTGTTTCCTACCCCTGCCGCTATTGGCCTTTTTCCCGCGAATTGTTGATCATTTGGGTCATCATTGCGGCAGGAATGTGGCAGCCGTACCATTCGTCCCGCGGCGCGGCCTCCGGGCCACTTGCAACCGTGCCCATCGCTTGCAGAGGTCCATGCCTCGCGTTAACGAAACAGGCGTGCATCCGGCCAGGGAGACAGCCATGGATTTCGCACTCAGCGAAGAACAGACCGCTATTTTCGACATGGCCCGCGCCTTCGGCGAGGAACACATCGCGCCGCATGCCCGCGAGTGGGAGGCCCAGGGCACCATCCCCAAAGAGCTCTGGCCACGGCTGGCCGAGCTGGGCTTCGGCGGCCTCTATGTCAGCGAAGAGAACGGCGGCGCCGGCCTCACCCGCCTCGATGCCACGCTGGTGTTCGAGGCGCTCAGCCGCTCCTGCGCCAGCGTGGCGGCCTTCCTGACCATCCACAATATGTGCGCCGGCATGATCGACCGCTTCGGCTCGGACGAGATGAAGGCGCGCCTGCTGCCGAAAGTCGTCACGATGGAGACGGTCCTCTCCTATTGCCTCACCGAACCCGGCTCCGGCTCGGATGCCGCCGCGCTCAAGACCCGCGCCGAGCGCACAAACGAGGGCTACACGCTGAACGGGACCAAGGCCTTCATCTCCGGCGGCGGCTATTCGGACGCCTATATCGTCATGGTGCGCACCGGCGAGGACGGTCCCAAGGGCATCTCGACGGTCTATGTCGAGGACGGCACGCCCGGCCTGTCCT
>JAHELH010000169.1 GCA_024644285.1 Paracoccaceae bacterium
CCGAGGCTCCCGGTCAGCATCGCGGCGAGGTCCGACAGCAGGTCGCCGAACAGGTTGTCGGTGACGATCACGTCGAACTGCTTGGGCCAGCGCGTCAGCTGCATCGCGCCCGCGTCGGCATACATGTGGCTGAGCGCGACGTCCGGATACTCGGCCTGGTGCACCTCGGTCACCACGTCGCGCCACAAGACGCCGGATTCCATGACGTTGGCCTTCTCCATCGAGCAGAGCTTGTTGCCCCGCTTTCGCGCCAGTTCGAAGGCCGAGCGCGCCACGCGGGCGATCTCGCTTTCGGTGTAGCGCTGGGTGTTGATGCCGACGCGCTCGTTGCCTTCCTTGAACACCCCGCGCGGTTCGCCGAAATAAACGCCCGAGGTCAGTTCGCGCACGATCATGATGTCGAGCCCCGCCACCACGTCGCGCTTCAGCGACGAAAAGTCCGCAAGCGCGTCGAAGCACTGGGCCGGGCGCAGGTTGGCGAAAAGGTCCATCTCCTTGCGCAGCCGCAACAGCCCGCGCTCGGGCTTCACGCCGAAATCCAGCTTGTCGTATTTCGGCCCGCCGACCGCGCCCAGCAGCACCGCATCGACCTCCTGCGCGCGGGCCATCGTCTCGTCGGTCAGCGGCGTGCCGTGGGTGTCATAGGCGATGCCGCCCACCAGATCCTCGGAGACGTCGAAATCCAGCCCGCGGTTGGCGGCGAACCAGTCGATGACCTTGCGAACTTCGGCCATGACCTCGGGGCCGATACCGTCGCCCGGCAGGATGAGAATCGACGGGTTGGCCATGGGGTCCTCGCGCGCTGGAATGGATACGCCCCGCCCCTATCGCCTCGTTCCGGGAGGGTCAAGAAAGCTGCGGGGCCGCGCGGACCGGCCGGCCTTTAGCCCGGCAGGTCCAGCGCTCCCGCGTCGAAATAGGTCGAGAAGCTGGCGCCGGTCTCGGCCGTCTGGTCGCGGGCGTCGACGCCATGCTCGAACAGGGTCTTCAGCACGGTCAGGAAATACACCCAGCCGCCGCGGCAATTGGCGTGAACGTGGTATTTCGACACCTCGTCCTGCGGGATGCCGTATTGCGTCAGCCGCAAGAGCGTGCCGCCGCGCCAGGGCAACGCTCGCACCGCCACCTTTGACTCGCCGAAGGTGAAGCGCACCTCGTCGCGCGCTTCGGGTTCCAGGTAGGTGCCCTCGGCGGTGCGCCCGCTGTGCCAGCGCCAGATGAAGCTGTCGCCGGGGCGTGCCGGGTCGTCGGGGATGCGCGCGATGCCGCCTGGGTCCTCGATGCGCATCAGGTGGACGAAGAAGCTCTCCATCCCCTCGACCGTGCGCCATTTCATCAGCACGTCGACCGGCTCGGCGGCAATGGCGACATGCAGGTCGAAGCGTCCCCAGTCGACGGGTCCCGGCGTCACCTGCCCGCCTTCGGCGTGCTCGTTCAGCTGCAGCCGGAGGAAGCCCAGGTACTTTGCCCAGCCCGCCTGGTGGCGCTCGACGATCGCGGCGACGTCTCCGGCCGCGTTCTCGAACTGCGAATGCAGCAGGCGCAGATGGGTGCGGCCGTCGCCCATCGGGGTCAGCTCGAAGGACACGATTGTCTCGCCGCCGATGTCGTTGGCGTCCCATGTGAAGACCAGGCGGTGCGGCGGCTCGGCCTCCAGCAGCTTGCATCGGATCACGCCGTCCCAGCCGTCCTTGGCGGGACCGTGGAACTCGAAATCCGCGCCGACCGCGCCGGTAAGGCTGTTGCGCATCAGCCAGCCGGCCAGCTTGCGCGGCTCGGTCAGGTAACGCCAGACCTCTTCCGGCGGCGCGGCGATCTCGATCTCGCGGCGTACGACGCTCATTCCCGCTCTCCCCGCTCGACGGCCTGCTTGAGGTCCTGCAGCGCGTCGCCCCAGAACCGGCCATAGTGCGACAGCCAGCGCTGGATCGGCGCGAAGGCGTCGGCGCGCAACTCGGTCAGGCGCTCGCGGCCGCGCCGTTCGGTGCGGGTGATCCCGGCCTCGCCGAGAATGTCGAGGTGCCGGGTGATGGTCTGGCGGGTGGCGGGGAAGCGGTCGGCCACATCCGAGATCCGCTGCGGGCCGCGTTCGGCCAAAAATTCCACGATCTGCCGCCGCGTCGGGTCGGCGAGCGCCGCGAAGGCCTCTTCCGGTGGGCGGTCCTGGGTCATCGGCGCCTCCATCATGCAGCCGGTTTGCTGCATATTTATGCAGCTCATGAACTGCATGTCAAGGCTTGCATTGCCGCCGCAAGCACATATGTTAAATGCAGAAACATTGCTGCATGAGATTACCGACATGCGCCGCTTCCTTCGATTCATCCTGACTGCCGGGCTTGCGGCATGCCTGATCTTCGGAACCTGGTTCGGCTATACCTACGCCCGCTTCTACGCCCTGCCCGGCCCGTCAGAGGAGGTCCGGATCGCCTCTGGCGACATTGCGCTTGCCGGCACGCTCTTGATGCCGCAGCGCGACGGGCCGGTCCCCGGCGTCGTCATGCTGCACGGCGCGGGCCCGGGCGCGCGCGGCGATCCCGCCTACCGCGCCCATGCCCGGCTGATGCGCGATGCGGGCTTTGCCGTGCTGCTCTACGACAAACGCGGCTCGGGCAAGAGCGGCGGCGAATTCGCGCGGGACGACTACGCGGGCTTCATCGCAGATGCCGAGGCGGCGCTTGCCTGGCTGAAGGCGCGGCCCGGGATCGACGCCGCGCGGGTCGGGCTGTTCGGCGCCAGCGAAAGCGGCTGGTTCGTGCCCGGCATCGCCCGCCGCGGTGGCGCGGCCTTTGCGCTGGTCAAGTCGGGCTCGCCATTGTCCTGGATCGACACGGTGGAATGGGAGAACCGCAACGACCTGATCGCCGCCGGCCGCGATCCGGCATCGGCAAAGGCCGAAGCCGCGGCGCTGTCGCGGGTCTGGCGGCTGATGGCGGCGGGAGAGACACAAGCGCTCGGCCCGGCGCTTGAGGCGCTGCGGCAATCGCGGCCGAATGCCGAGGCCGACTATGCAGGACTTTTCGAGGCCGCGGCCTCGGCCGATGTCGCGGACCATGTCCGGCGGCAGCGCACCGATCCGCGGCCGGACCTGGAAGCCCTCGGCATTCCGCTGTTCTACGTTTTTGGTGAAACCGACATCAATGTCCCGACCGTCAGCGCCGCCGCCTATCTCGACAGGTTGGCAGAGGACAGCGGGCGGGACATCACCGTGCTGGTCCTGCGCGATGTCGGCCACGCTCTCTACTCTTGGCGCGGGATGCTGCGCGGCGGCTATCCGCCTGCCTATTTCCGCGCCGTCCGCGCCTGGCTGGCAGAGAAGGTGCCGGCCGGCTGATCCGCCGCTGTTGGCAGGTCGATATCGACCCAGACCAGCCCGTGCCGGTGATCCTCTGCCCAGGCGATGCCGGACCCGGTCACGCGAAGCGCCCGGTCCGGCAGGACGTATTGCGTCCGCAGGTTCCCCGGCCCCGGATCGTCGCCGAAATCCGCCGTGTCCAGCGCCGGGTCGCCGCGCTGCGCCGCGTTGGCGCCGCCCTGGGCTTGGCTTATCTCAATGCCGCGCGGGCTGCGCGGCGCCGGGTCCTGCAGCCGCGGATGCGCCGTCAGCTGGGCGATCGCGCGTCGCAGCCCCTCGCCATCGTGCGGATCGAGATTGGCCCGGCCGAGGACCACGACGGGCGCCTCGGGCGCGTCCAGGCCCAGCCCGCCGGCAAGATAGCGCGACCACAGCGCGATCTCATCATGGTTGCGTTTGCCGTTGCGGTCTTCGGGGCCGTCAAAGACCGGCGGCCCGGCCGCGAAGCCCAGCACATGCAGCGCCGACCCGTCGCGCAGGATCACCGGCATGTCCCAGTGGCCGACCGAGGACAGACGCTGCACCGCCAGCGCCTGTTTCGACGGAAACGGCCCGGCCTCCGTTTCAGGCAGCATCGCGCCGGGCAGTTCGGCCCATTTCAGGTCGGTGAAGTCGCGCGCGTCCGACCGCGCCAGCGGCAGTTTCGACAACAGCGCCATGCCGCCCTGCCCGGCAAAGCGCCCGTAGCCCTGCGCGTCGCGTGGTCCGCCAAGGCGGCCGTCGCCGTCCAGATCGGCGCCGGAGGGCAGGCCCGCATTGGGCCGCGCGGCAAATCTGTGCGGGAACGGCATGCCCGCCGCCGACAACCGGTCGGCAAAGGCGCCCAGCGCCGCCCCGCCGTCATCCCAGTCGAAACCGGTCAGCAAGAGGATATCCGGCGCGGCGTCCGCGATCGCCGCGACTGCCGCAGCGATGTCGCGATCCTCGCCTTTCAGGATGTCGCGCAGCAGCAGGCCCGGGCCGTCGCGCTCCAAGTCGACGTGCCAGGTCGCGATGCGGAGGGTTTCGGCCAGGCAGGCAGTGCCTGCCAACAGCCAGATCAGGCAGGCTGCAGCCGCTTGGCGGCCCGCGCGTGGCTGCGGCGCTTGCGCTCGACCAGTTCGGCGATCCGGCCCATGGCCAGACCCCGCATGAACAGACTTGCCGGCAGAAACGCCCATGACGCCAGGATCCAGATCATCGTCTGCGGATTGTCCAGCGAGACCGATCCGAAGATCGATTCGGTCGCCTTCAGCACCGCCGGCAGCAAGAATGGCAGAAGGAATCCTAACCCCACGTTAACGCGCGCATCGCGCTCAAGGCGGGTAACGACGTCGCCCCCGGTGGTTGGGTCGAAGGTGGGAAGGTTGATCCAGACGTTGAACGGGCCGGACCGCGTGGGCCAGTCGCGCACCCGGATGAAGTAGTAGAAGACCAGCACCGAAAACATCGAGACAACATAGCTGATCCCCGCGGCGGTGCGCACCCGTTCGATATGCTCGAACGAGGTGTTGCCCGAGGTCAGCAGCACGATCTGGCGCACCGGGCTGTAGGGGAAGTCGATGACCTCGCCGATGCCGGTGCCGACGCGCGCGGCCATCTGGGTGAGCGTCGAGGTGTCCGCCTCTCCCCGCACGACCAGCGAGATCAGGAAGACCGTCAGGAACAGCGAGGCAAAGCGCAGCCGATTGAACGGCGGGGCGTCGCGAAACTCGACGAGGCCCGGATAGGTCGAGGCGTATTCGAAGATGGTCAGGGCGGCGGCGAAGATCGAGACCAGCGCCACGATTTGCGTGACGTCAGAGGTGACGCCCGGCAACAATAGCGACGGCGTGGCGATCAGCAAGATCACCAGAACTGCGCGCACAAGAGCACCGGCCAATCGAGATATCACTGCGTTCTTCCCTCAAACTGGCCGAACGCAGTGCGGTGCCGCGTCCTTGTCCCAACTTGATTCCGCCGATTATGGCGGACTGCCTCATCTTTGCCCAAGTTTTGCCCACTTTCACTTTGCCCAACAAGTGCTTGGAAAAGATAACAAAAAGATTCAGGCCTTTTCGTGGAGCAACTGGTGCGCTATTGCATCAATTCGCGGGCGCTTGCGCGACCGAAATGCGGCGGAACGCAAGATGTAGCGGCAGAGACCGTTTCAGACCCAAGGGCACTCGGTCTGCAGCCTTTTCTCAAAATTGTCGATTTCGCCAGAATGCTCCATCGTCAGCCCGATATCGTCGAGCCCGTGCAGCAGGCAGTGCTTCTTGTGCGCGTCGACCTCGAAGCCGAAGACCTCGCCGTCCGAGGTGGTGATGGTCTGCGCCTCGAGGTCCACGGTCATCCGCGCATTGGCGCCCTTTTCGGCGTCCTTCATCAGCACGTCCACCTGGTCCTGC
>JAHELH010000170.1 GCA_024644285.1 Paracoccaceae bacterium
GCGTCGCGCATCGCCCGCACCGGGGCGATGCCGGAACCCAGCCGGCAATTCGAGCAGGGGCAATGCGCCACGCCGGTGCGGCTGCGGGCGAATAGCCCGATCTCCTGCCGGTCCAGCTTCACGCAGTGCGCGTGCCAGACATCCGGTCCCGTCCAGCCCAGATCCTCGGCGTACTGGCCGGGACGGCAACCGAACTTTTCCTGCGAATAGGCGATATCCTCATCGTTTTCGGCAAGATGCGTGTGCAGCATCACGCCCTTGTCACGCGCCAGCACGGCCGCGTCGCGCATCAGTTCCCGGCTGACCGAGAACGGCGAGCACGGCGCCAATCCGACGCGGACCATCGCGCCCGGCGCGGAATCGTGGAACGCGTCGACCACGCGCGCCATGTCTTCCAGGATCGCCGCCTCGGTCTCGACCAGGCTGTCGGGCGGCAAGCCGCCGCCGCTTTCGCCGATCGACATCGCGCCCCGGGTGGGATGAAACCGCAGCCCGATCTCGCGTGCCGCGTCGATCGTGTCCTCCAGCCGCGCGCCGTTGGGAAAGAGGTACAGGTGGTCCGAGGTCAACGTGCAGCCAGACAGCGCCAGTTCCGCAAGACCGGTCAGGGCGGACACCCGCATCTCTTCCGGCCCGAACCGCGCCCAGATCGGATAAAGCGTCTTCAGCCAGCCGAACAGCAGGGCGTCCTGCCCGCCGGGTACCGCGCGGGTAAGGGTCTGGTAGAGGTGGTGATGGGTGTTGACGAGGCCGGGCGTGACCACCGCGCGGTCTGCCAAGACCGCCTCTCCATCGCTCTCCAGTCCGGCCCCGATTTCGGCGATAACACCGTCCTTCAGACGCAGATCGACACCGGCCAGCTCGCGGCGGTTGTCATCCATGGTCACGACGGTTCGCGCATTCCTGATCAGGATTTCCGGCACGTCGCGCCCCCTTCCGAATACCGCCGGATCCGCCTGCAGGATGCGGGCAAGGCCGACGGGTGCGCCGCGGTCGCGAATGTCAATTCGCCGGTCCGCAAGTGTTCCGCAGCACCGCCAGCGCCGCGGCATGGACCTCGTCATTCGCGGCGGCCAGAATGCGTCCGCCCCGATAGGCCGGACCCCCTTGCCAGTCGGTCACGATGCCGCCCGCAGCCTCGATCACCGCGATCGGGGCTTGCACGTCGTAGATCTGCAACCCGGCCTCGACCACGAGGTCGATCTGGCCCGCCGCCACCAGGGCATAGGCATAACAATCCATCCCGTAGCGGGTCAGCCTTACCTGAGCACTCAGGGCGGCGAATGCGGCGGCCTCCTCAGCGGTGCCGATCTCGGGGAAGGTGGTGAACAGGATCGCCTCGTCGAGCGGCCGCGCCGGCCGGACCCGCAGCGCTGTCTGCCCGCCCGGGCCGACAAGCTGCGCCAGGCCCAGCCCGCCGATGAATCGTTCGCCGATATAAGGCTGGTCGATGACGCCCAGCACCGGTCCGGTCTGGTCGCCGACGGCGATAAGGACGCCCCAGGTCGGCGTGCCGCTGAGAAAGCCGCGTGTGCCGTCGACCGGATCCAGCACCCATGTCAGGCCGGTCGTTCCATCCTTGGGCCCGTATTCCTCGCCGATGATGGCGTCGTCCGGCCTGCGATGCGCCAGCACCTGCCGCATTGCGGTTTCGGCATTGCGGTCAGCGGCGGTCACGGGATCGAAGGTGTCCGCGCCCTTGCTGTCGACATCCAGCCCGGCGGCACGGAAATGCGGCAAGGTCGCCGTTCTGGCGACATCGGCCAACGCATGCGCCGTCGAAATAAGGTCGGCGCGCTCTGAATCCGTCAATTCAACCATCAGACACTACCGACCGAAATTTCCTTTCGGCGCGGTACTGTCTGGCAGGCTTAGCGTCAAGTGTCGTCAGGCGACGTCGCTCATTACCCGGGCGAGTTCGAATAGCCGCCGGCGCTGATTTTCGGGCATGGCGTAATACGACCGAACCAGTTCCAGGGCTTCCTTGTCCCCCAGGATGTCGCCCGGTACCGCCTTGGCCTCCCCGGCCTCGGTGTCAAACTTGTCTTCGATGCCCTCAAAGAAAAAACCTACCGGCACATCGAGGGCCGCGGCGATGTCCCAAAGACGCGACGCGCTGACCCGGTTCATGCCGGTCTCGTATTTCTGGATCTGCTGGAACTTGATGCCAACCTGCTCGGCAAGTTGCTGCTGGGTCATCCCAACCATCCAGCGCCGGTGCCTGACCCGCTTGCCCACATGTACATCCACTGGATGCTTCATTCGTCCTGGCTCCTTACAACTTATAACAGTACGTATAGAAGCCACGCCCTTACCACATTTCTCAACCTGTCTTAAAGTATAGGGTAAGCCAACCGGTTGATTTTAAAGGTTTTCAGTTTTCATTCGTCAACAAATAGTTGTTTGCGTCACACAAAATTCGACGCTCCCTCAGGTTGCGCGACTCGCTTCAGCATCGCCTGCCGCAACGGAAACTCGCCCGCCGCCGCGCGCCGCCGCGCTATGGTCGGGGCCCGCGCGAATTGCTATCGGGGCGGCAGGCGCGCCGGTCCGGCGCCATCGCGGAGGGCGCATGCGCGCATATCAGATCGAGGATTACGGCGCGGAACCGCGCCTGAGCGACATCCGTCTGCCGCCCTGCGCGCCTGGCCAGGTCCAACTGCGGATCGCCGCCTGCGCGCTGAACTTCGCGGACTTGCTGATGATCGAGGGCCGCTATCAGGAGCGGCCGGAACCGCCGGTGACGCTGGGAATGGAACTGGCGGGCCGCATCGAGGCCGTCGGCGCAGAGGTGACGGAGGTTTCGGTCGGACAGGCGGTCGCGGTCTATGCCGGCCACGGCGGGCTCGCCGAAGCGGGGGTGTTCGACGCGGCGCGCTGCACGCCGGTCCCCGACGGTATCGATTTGCAGACCGCGGCGGCCTTGCAGATCGCGCACGGCACCGGGCATCTGGCGCTGGCGCGCCGCGCCCGACTACAGCCCGGAGAGACCTTGCTGGTCCTCGGCGCGGCGGGCGGCGTGGGACTGGCCGCGGTCGAGATCGGCAGGCTGATTGGCGCCCGGGTGATCGCCGCGGCCAGGGGCGCCGACCGCCTGCGCGTGGCCGAAACCGCCGGCGCCAGCCACCTGATCGACACCGCGACGCAGGACATACGCGACGCGGTCAAGGCGCTCGGAGGGGCAGACGTCGCCTATGACACGGTCGGCGGCGATGCCTTCACCGCGGCCTTCCGGTCGCTCAACCCCGAAGGCCGGCTGCTGTCCATCGGCTTTGCCAGCGGCACCGTGCCGCCGATCAAGGCGAACCACTTGCTGGTCAAGAACATCGACGTGATCGGCCTGAACCTCGCCGGCTATCCGCACTTCAACCCCGCCGCGCTGCGCGACAGCATCGCGCAGGTCTTCGACTGGGCCCGCGCCGGCAAGCTGTCTCCGCATATCGGCCACCGTCTGCCGCTGGACCGTGCGGCCGAGGGCCTGGCGCTCCTGCGCGGGCGTCAGGCCACCGGCAAGATCGTCGTCACGCCGTAAGCCGTTCGCGGCCGGGCGCTTGCCCCGCACCGCGAAACGTCGACCGGATTACGTCGCGCAGCGCCTCTTTCACCGGGTCGTCGCTGCGCTCCATGTAGAGGACGATCCTGGTCTCGCCCAGGTCGGGCAGCGCGCCCTGATGCTCGACCGGGGTGGTCTGGCGCGGCAGGAACCCGTCGATACAGGCGGTGATGGCCAGATCGGCGCTGACCACCGCCTCGACCGCGCTGTCCAGATCGCTTTCCACCGACATGTCCCAGGCGTGCCCCGCCGCGTCCAGACGGCGCAATACGCCAGACCGGAAGATGCAGTTCGAGCAGAAGGCCACCGGCAGCGGGATTTCGCGCCAGGCGTCCCCGCCGGCAGCGCCGATCCAGACCAGGGGCAGGCGGACCAGTTCCTCGCCGCCCGGCCCGGCCTGGTCCTCGGTGGTCAGGATCGCGTCGCATTCGCCGCGCCCGAACATCTCTTTCAGCTTCAAAGTCGGACCGGTCGTCAGCCGTATCTTCATGCGCGGAAAATCACAGGCCAGCCGGCGCAGGATCGGCGGGATGTTGGGGTAGACGATATCGGACGGCACGCCCAGCACCAGCTCGCCCTCGAATTCCTGCGCTGTCAGCCGGCCCCAGGCCTCGTCGTTCAACTCCAGCATCCGCTTGGCATAGCCCAACAGCTGCTCGCCCGCCGCGGTCAGCGAGATCGACCGGGCCGAGCGGTCCAGCAATTGCAGATCGAGCGCCTCTTCCAGCCGCTTCAGCTGCATCGACACCGCCGATTGCGTGAGGTTCAGAAAGCCCGCCGCGCGGGTCACGCCGCCGGTCTCGGCCACCATGGCGAAGGACCGCAGCGCGGTCAGATCCAGGTTTCTGGGCATATCAAGATCCCTTATGCATCACCGCAAAAACATTCATTTCAAAAATACAACGCGCCGCGCTAAATATCAAGCATCGTGATGACAGCTTCCACTGCATCACCAGAATCGAAGGATCGAACCCATGACTACCTTTACGACGAATGTCCACCCGACCGGCCGCGGCCATGTCGCTCGGCCGTCGTTCTGGCAGTGGCTGATCGCCGCCTTCGCCGCGCGCCGTCAGCGCGCAAGGCTGTCGCAGCTGCCGCCGCACCTGCTGAAGGATATCGGTCTCAGCCAGGAGGAAGCCGACCGCGAGGCGAAGCGCGGGATGTGGGATGTGCCGGAGCATTGGCTGCAATGATCCAGGTGCCCGAAACACCCCGGCTTCCGGTCGGAAAGCCTTGAAATTCGGCCCCATTGCCCCGATATTCCGTGATAAGTACGGCAATGGGGCCGAGTAACCGACCTGGAGGCATTACATGGCGAACTATCAAACGGCTCGGCCGGTTGCGGGTGTCCGCACGGCCGCAATCGACGAGGGCCTGAGGGCCCATATGAACAAGGTCTACGGCACGATGTCCGTGGGCCTTCTGGTGACCGCCGGCGTCGCCTGGGCCGTGGGCTCGAACGACGCGCTGCTGTCGATCTTCCGCGATCCCGCGACGCTGCAGCCCAACATCCTGGGCTGGATCGCGATGTTCCTGCCGCTGATCATGGTCTTCGCCTTCGGCGCGATGATCAACCGCCTGTCGGCGGCCGGCGCGCAGCTGTTCTTCTACACCTTCGCCGCGGCGATGGGCCTGTCGATCAGCTGGATTTTCGCGGCCTTCACCGGCATCTCGATCGCGCAGACCTTCCTGGTGACCTCCATCGCCTTCGCGGGCCTTTCGCTATGGGGCTACACGACGAAGAAGGACATCAGCGGCTGGGGCGCGTTCCTGATCATGGGCGTGATCGGCCTGATCGTCGCCTCGATCGTGAACATCTTCCTGGGCAGCCCCGCGATTCACTTCGCGATCTCGGTGCTGGGTGTGCTGATCTTCGCGGGTCTGACCGCCTATGACACGCAGCGGATCAAGACCGACTACATCCAGCATGCGCAGGCGATGGATCAGGAATGGCTGGCCAAGTCGGCGATCATGGGGGCGCTGAACCTCTATCTCGACTTCATCAACCTGTTCATGTTCCTGCTGCAGTTCCTCGGCAATCGCGAGTGAGCTAGACAGCAACGGCCAAACCCGAAGGGTCCGCGCGCCGCGCGGGCCCTTTTCTTTTGACCGGCGGAAACACGCTTAAGCGGTAGCGCCATGCCTAAAATTCGCC
>JAHELH010000171.1 GCA_024644285.1 Paracoccaceae bacterium
GAAAGGAGCGGCCTCATGGCCAAGAAAGTCGCAGGTACACTCAAGCTGCAGGTGAAGGCCGGTCAGGCCAATCCCAGCCCGCCCGTCGGACCGGCCCTCGGTCAGCGCGGCATCAACATCATGGAATTCTGCAAGGCGTTCAACGCCAAGACGGCAGAGATGGAGCCGGGCGCGCCGTGCCCGACGATCATCACCTACTATGTCGACAAGTCCTTCACCATGGACATCAAGACGCCGCCCGCGTCGTATTTCCTAAAGAAGGCCGCCAAGCTGAAATCCGGCGCCAAGACCACCGGCCGCGAAACGATCGGCTCGGTCAGCACCAAGCAGCTTCGCGAGATCGCCGAGGCGAAGATGAAGGACCTCAACGCCAACGACGTCGAGGCCGCCATGCAGATCATCCTTGGCTCGGCCAAGTCGATGGGCATCGAGGTGAAGGGGTAGGATCATGGCCAAATACGGAAAACGTACCCGCGCCGCCCGCGAAGCCGTCGCCGGCAAGGAGAACCTCAGCGTCGAGGAAGCCGTCAAGCTGATCAAGTCGAACGCCACGGCCAAGTTCGACGAGACCGTCGAGATCGCCATGTGCCTCGGCGTCGACCCGCGCCATGCCGACCAGATGGTCCGTGGCACGGTGACGCTGCCCAACGGCACCGGCAAGACGGTGCGCGTGGCGGTCTTCGCCCGCGGGCCCAAGGCCGAGGAGGCCGAAAAGGCCGGGGCCGACATCGTCGGCGCCGAGGACCTGATGGAGCAGATCCAGGGCGGCAAGATCGACTTCGACCGCTGCATCGCGACGCCCGACATGATGCCGATCGTCGGCCGGCTGGGCAAAATCCTCGGCCCCCGCAACCTGATGCCGAACCCCAAGGTCGGCACCGTGACGATGGACGTCAAGGAAGCCGTCCAGGCCGCCAAGGGCGGGCAGGTGCAGTTCAAGGCCGAGAAGGCGGGCGTCGTGCATGCCGGCATCGGCAAGGCCAGCTTCGACGAAAAGGCGTTGGCTG
Organism: Paracoccaceae bacterium; assembly: GCA_024644285.1. Classification (GTDB taxonomy): domain Bacteria; phylum Pseudomonadota; class Alphaproteobacteria; order Rhodobacterales; family Rhodobacteraceae; genus JAHELH01. Next base: position 1,008 of record JAHELH010000171.1, read on the forward strand.
AGAACGTTCTGGCCTTCGTCGATGCGGTGCAGAAGGCCAAGCCGTCGGGCGCCAAGGGCACCTACATGAAGAAGGTCTCGCTGACCTCGACCATGGGGCCGGGCGTCACGGTCGACGTGATGAGCGCGACCGGGAACTAGGAGCCACGGCAATCGACCTGAACGGGCGGGCTTCGACCCGCCCTTTCAATTTGCGGCGTCGGGAAAGTTCAGGGTCAGGCGGTAGCGAAGCCCGGCGGCGTCATACTCGGTCTCGACCGCGCCGGCAAATTCCGATTGCACCAGCAGGCGGATCATCCGGCTGCCGAAACCGCTTTTGCCCGGGACCCGGGCGACCGGCGGGCCGCCGGTTTCGACCCATTCGAAGATCAGGCGGTTCGGTCTGTCCCCACCCTCGAAGAAATGGCGCGTGTCGATCCGGCCCTGACCGTCCGACAGGCTGCCGTATTTCAGCGCGTTGGTGGTCAGTTCGTGAAATATCATCGACAGCGAGGTCATCTGGCGCGGCTGCAGGGTCACCGGAGGTCCGGAAAAGCTGAACCTGTCCGCACCGCCGGCCTCGGCCTGGATCATTTCCAGCAGCAGCCGCAGGTCGACGACGTCCCAATGCGCCTCGGTCAGCGCGTCATGGGCGCGGGTCAGGGCCAGCAGGCGTTCGAGGAACGGCTTGTTTTGCTCGGACGACAGGGTCTGGCGGGCGATGGCGTTGACCACCGTCAGGGTGTTCTTCACCCGGTGATCCATCTCGCGGACCATGAGGCGCAGGTGGCGCTCGGCGTTCTTCCGGTCGGTGACGTCCCGGAAGATCACCGAATAGTCCGGCCCGTCCTTCGCGGCGCGGTCGATCGGAGCGATCGTCACCTCGTATTCGCAGCCGTTGCCGTGCCTGGCCTCGAAGGCGGTTTCTTCCGCGCCGGACCGCGTCGTGAACCAGTGCGGTGTCGCAGGCAAGGCAACCAGTTCCTCGACCGGACGGCCCAAGGCCTCGGCGCCGCCCACCCCGAAATGCGCCTCGGCGCCGGCGTTCCACGCTTGCACGCTTCCGTCGCCGGCGACCCGCAGGATGGCGTTGGGCGAGGAGCGGACGATGGCCGCCAGTTCCTCGGCCTCCTGCCGCGCGCGGCGCAGCTGCGATTCATAGATGCTGCGCTCGCTGGCGTCGAAGATCGAGTAGTCGATGCGGACAGGCTGGCCGTGCGCGTCTTTGCGTAGCACGGCATTCAGCAGTACCTGCAGCGGCGGCCCGCCGTCGCGCAGCAGTTGGCAGGCAATCTCGCGGGCGAAGCCCTGAATTCGTAGCATCGGCATCACGTGGGTCTGCAGGAAGATGCGCCCCGGCACCGTCAACAGGCTGGAAAGCTGCGGCCGGCCGCCGAGATCGGTAACGCCGGGTCCCAGCCAGTCGGCCAGGGTCTGATTGACGTAGGACAGGTTGCCGTCGGGGTCCGACACGGCGATGCCGCAAGGCAGGTCCCGCAACAGGTCCAGCGCCAGCTCCCGCATGGCTGCTTCGCCGGTCAGGCGGTCGTCATCCGCCATCGAGGTAACGGCGGATCTCCCTGACGGTCTCTTCCGGCGCGACCAGATGCGGGCAGTGCCCGGTGACCTGCATCACCGAGACCGTCGCCGCCGGCATGTTGTCCTTCAGCCAGCCGGCCACGGTCATCGGCGCAATGGGATCGTCGTCGCAATGCAGCGCCAGGGCCGGAACGCGCAGCCGGGCCAGATCGTCGCGGTGGTCGGACAGGAAGGTCACCCGCGCGAAATGGCTGGCGATGTCGGGATCCGTCCGGCAGAAGCTCTGGGTCAGCCGGTCGGCGGCCGGGCCGCCACCCGCCTGGCCGGCGATGTTTGGGGCCATCTGACGCGCCCAGCCTAGGTAGTTTTCGTCCATGACCTGCAGCAGCCCGTCCAGTTCCTCGCGCGAGAAGCCGCCGCGATAGTCGCCGGTGTTGAGAAAGCAGGGCGAGGGCGACACCAGGATCAGCCTGGAGAACAGATCCGGGCGCGCGTTCGCCGCCAGAACGCTGGAACTGGCGCTGACCGAATGTCCGACCAGGATCGTGTCCTTCAGGTTCAAGGCCTCGCAGATCGCCAGGATGTCGTCGGCATGGCCGTCCAGGGTGGCATACCGCTGCCGGTCGTAGGCCTCGAGATCCGAGTTCCCGGCGCCGGTCAGGTCGTAAAGGACCACCTTGTGGTCGCGCGCGAATTCCGGGGCGACGAATTGCCACATGCTCTGATCGCAGCCGAAGCCGTGGGCGAACAGCATGGGCCGGTCGCCGGCGCCGCTGACGGTGACGTTATTGCGCCGCAGGATATCTGTCGTCATCTGCCTGCCATCCCTCGTAATTGTCATGTTGGCCCGTGTCCGGCCGTCATGCAATGCCGTTTCCGGGCGCGCGTGCGACCGCTTTCCCATCATCCGCCAGCGACGCCGGCGCTTTGGCGGGACGGCGAAATTCCCCGCGGCGAAGAATTGGTTTTGATATCGCGGCATCCTCTGCTAGCCTGTCGGGGCTGAAAAAAGCCGCAACGGGCTTGATCCGGCGCCAATTCGGGCGCGCGGGCCTTTTTGCTCTTCACATTCCTTCGAAATCGTCCTAAGCCCGCGCTCTGTCGGGACGCTCCGGATTCGGGGCGGGCCGGCATTCGTCCAAGACGGTGGGTCGGCCGCGCTGAAAGCAAAGCCCATAATTCCTGCCCGAGACGGGGATGGACCAATTTCTTTGGGGCCGCTCGGCCTTCAGGGAGCGATTGCGAAGGACCCGTAAGGACCCGACCGCCGGGACCTCGCGTTCCGGCAAAACGAGCCGGGGGGGTCACCCTCCAGAACTGGAGTGAAACTGTGGATAGAGCCCAGAAAGAGAAACTGGTCGAGGAACTCGGCCAGATCTTCGAAAGCTCTGGCGTCGTGGTCGTAGCCCACTACGCAGGTCTCACGGTTGCCGAAATGCAGGATCTGCGGGGGCGCATGCGCGCCGAAGGCGGATCCGTGCGCGTCGCCAAGAACAAGCTCGCCAAGATCGCCCTTGAAGGAAAGCCTGTCGCTTCGATCGCCGACCTTCTGACGGGAATGACCGTGCTCGCCTATTCCGAGGACCCTGTGGCCGCGGCCAAGGTTGCCGAGGGTTTCGCCAAGGACAACAAGAAGTTCGAGATCCTTGGCGGTTCGATGGGCGGCACGCATCTGGACCGGGCCGGTGTCGAGGCCGTGTCGAAAATGCCGTCGCGCGAGGAGCTTATCGCGACCATCGCCGGCATGATCGGTGCGCCTGCCTCCAACATCGCCGGGGCCATTGGCGCGCCTGCTTCGAACATCGCGGGCATTCTCTCGACCATCGAGGAGCGCGCCGAGGCGGCTTGAAGGCAATCATGAGGTCTGGGTTTGGGGTTGCAAACCGCAAGGCTGGAACACATCTGAACGGAACGGAAAAACGACATGGCTGATCTGAAGAAACTGGCGGAAGAGATCGTGGGTCTGACCCTTCTCGAAGCCCAGGAACTGAAAACCATCCTCAAGGACGAATACGGCATCGAGCCCGCCGCCGGCGGCGCGGTGATGATGGCCGGACCGGCGGCCGACGCGGCCGGCGGCGCGGCGGAAGAGGAAAAGACCGAATTCGACGTCATCCTGAAGAGCCACGGCGAAAGCAAGATCAACGTGATCAAGGAAGTCCGCGGCATCACCGGCCTGGGCCTGAAAGAGGCCAAGGACCTGGTCGAGGCCGGCGGCAAGGCGGTCAAGGAAGGCGTCTCCAAGGCGGAAGCCGAGGAGATCAAGTCGAAGCTCGAGGCGGCCGGCGCCGAGATCGAGCTGAAGTAAACGGTGCGTCCAGGCGCGCACCCTGCCGCGATGGGGTAGGGTGCGTGACCTCACGCACCTTTGGCATGGGCTGGACCCGGGACATCCGGGTCCAGCCATCCGCGTCTCAGGAAGGGCCCCGGACCGCATGGGGGTGTTTCCTCAGGTGCGGGAGCGATCGGGAGGCGGCCTGTGGGAAGGTCGCCAGGTATGGATCGCACCCCCCTCGTTCAAGGGCGCGCGGCCGATGCCCGACGGCTGCGCAGCTTGCGAAGATGAAAGGTAAGATCCCCGATGGCATCGACCTACCTTGGCCAGAAGCGCCTGCGTAAGTACTATGGCAAAATCCGTGAAGTCCTCGAAATGCCGAACCTCATCGAGGTTCAGAAATCCAGCTACGACCTGTTCCTGAATTCCGGCGAAGGCACCGAGCCGCTTGACGACGAGGGCATCAAGGGTGTCTTCCAGTCGGTCTTTCCGATCAAGGATTTCAACGAGACCGCGGTGCTTGAATTCGTCAAGTACGAGCTGGAAAAGCCGAAATACGACGTCGAGGAATGCCAGCAGCGCGACATGACCTACAGCGCGCCGCTGAAAGTGACGCTGCGGCTGATCGTGTTCGATGTCGACGAGGATACCGGCGCCAAGTCGGTCAAGGACATCAAGGAACAGGACGTCTTCATGGGCGACATGCCCCTGATGACCCCGAACGGCACTTTCATCGTCAACGGCACCGAGCGGGTGATCGTCTCCCAGATGCACCGCTCGCCCGGCGTGTTCTTCGACCATGACAAGGGCAAGACCCACTCGTCGGGCAAGCTGCTCTTCGCCTGCCGGATCATTCCCTATCGCGGCTCGTGGCTCGACTTCGAGTTCGACGCCAAGGACATCGTCTT
>JAHELH010000172.1 GCA_024644285.1 Paracoccaceae bacterium
CGCTGACGCCGCGGATCGCCTTGTAGGCACGCCGTTCGGTCGTGTTGTTGTTCTCGTAGACCTGAAACCCGCTTGGAACCAGTGTCGCCAGCACGTCGTCGCGATCATACGTTCCGTCGGCGTCGAACGGCAGGTTGTCGATGCTGATCGTGTCGGTCGCCGCGTTGTAGGTGATGTCGCGCGCCTCGCCATCGGTCTTGTATCGCGTGACCCCGGCGCCCGCCGAGGTGGTCCCTGTCGATCCTTCGCCGGACGGAAGCTCGACCCCGCCCAGTGTCGTCGGTGTCGTCGGCGTCGTCGGCGTCGTCGGCGTCGTCGGCGTCGTCGGCGTCGACGGCGGTTGGTTGAACCCGATTACGGTCCCCTCACCGTCGCACGCGGTCAACACGCACGCTGCAGCCAACATCGTCATTGATCTTCGCATAACACTGCCCCAGCCTGATTTTTTTTGCGAACCTGCCGAGAAGTTATCCACAAGTCAACGAAACGCTTCCGGGTGGCACCGCGACTGATGCAGGAATGTCTCTCCTGACCTTTGCCAATAGCGACTTGAAATAGCATGATTTCGTAGCAGTGCATAGCGTCGTGCATAGATATGGTATCGACGTCAAAATGCGCCTCGGCTGCATTGACTTCTGCATTTGGAATCCTGGGTTTCCTGCGCGGACGATGCCGTACAAATCGGCACTCGCATCACTGTCGTGCGTCGCCGCGTTGGGACGGTCTGCCAAGCGGCCGCCGCGGACCCGCCCTTTACGGCTGCTCGTCCTGCATCGGCTCCCCGAACCGTTCCAGCATCCGCTCGATGATCTGGTCGCGGGTCTGGCGGTAGGCGGCGAGCTTGGCTTCGCGGGTCCGGCCAAGGCCGGACGGGTCGAGCACCTGCCAGTACTCCACGGTCAGGTGGTAGAAGCGCGTCAGTTCCAGCGCCTGGCGCTGGCTGGCCGGCGACAGGGCGACGACGAGGTCGAAGCCGCCCAGGTCGTCGCCCCATTCCTGCATCTCGTCGAAGGACCGCGAGCGGTGGCGTGACAGATGCACGCCGATCTCGTCGCAGACCGCGATGGCGAAGCCGTCGATCTCGAGATCGCTGTGCACGCCGGCCGACTGCACATAGGCCGCCTGGCCGTAGAACTTCTTCATCAGCCCTTCGGCCATCGGCGAGCGGATGGCGTTGTGGTCGCAGCAGAACAGCACGGACGAGGGAAAGTCCCGGTGCAATTGTCAGCCGCCCCAGTGCAGGACGCAGATCAAAGTGAACAGCCGGCGCGCAGTGTCGCGGTCGACCTCGGCCTTGCCGTCCAGCCGCTCCTGCACGATGCGCGCGCCCTCGTCGTGGATGCCGCGGCGGGCCATGTCGATGGTCTCGATCTGGCTGGGGGGCAGTTTCTTGACGGCGTCGAAATAGCTTTCGCAGATGTGGAAGTAGTCCTTCACCACCTGCCGGAACGGCCCCAGCGACAGGCGGAACTCGGCGACCTCGGCCTCGGCCTCGGTGCGGATGTCGAAGACCAGCCGCTTGTCGCGGATCGCCAGGTTCAGCCGGTAGGGCCCGTCCGGCGCGGCGCGGTCGCCGCGGGGCGGCAGGGCGAAGCTGTTGGCCTCCAACAGGTCGAAGATCGCGACCTTGCGCTCCTGCTCGATCTCGGGCGTGGGCGGCGGCAGGGTGCTGTCGTCGATGGCGATGTCGATCAGCCGGGTCATCCGCCCTGCCCCGCGTTCAACCGGTCGAGCCGCGCCCGCACCGACGCGCCGTGCGCCTGCAGCGATTCCGATTGCGCCAGCGTCTCGGCGGCGGGGCCGATCGCGCGCAGGGCCTCGGGCGTCATCCGCGCCAGCGTGGTACGCTTGAGGAAGTCCATGACCGAGAGGCCCGAGGAGAACCGCGCCGAGCGCGCCGTGGGCAACACGTGGTTCGGGCCGCCGACATAATCGCCGATGGCCTCGGGCGTCCACTGACCGAGAAAGATCGCCCCGGCATGGCGGATGTCGCGCGCCAGCGCGTCCGGGTCCGCGACGCAAAGCTCCAGGTGCTCGGGCGCGATGCGGTCGGACAGGGCGGTGGCCTCCTGCAGCGAGCGCACCGTGATAACCGCGCCGAAATCGCGCCAGCTGGCCCCGGCGATGGCGCGGCGGTCGAGGGTGGCGAGCCGCGCCTCGACCGCGCGCGCGACGGCGCGGCCAAATTCCGCGTCGTCGGTGATCAGGATCGCCTGGGCGCTTTCGTCGTGCTCGGCCTGGCTCAGCAGGTCGAGCGCGATCCAGTCGGGGTCGTTGTGGCGGTCGGCGATCACCAGGATCTCCGACGGTCCGGCGATCATGTCGATGCCGACACGCCCGAAGACCCGGCGCTTGGCGGCGGCGACATAGGCATTGCCCGGGCCGGTGATCTTGTCGACGGGACGGATCGTCCTCGTGCCGTAGGCCAGCGCCGCGATGGCCTGGGCGCCGCCGATCCGGTAAATCTCGCTCACGCCCGACAGCCGGGCGGCCAGCAGAACCAGCGGGTTGGCCCTGCCTTCCGGCGTCGGCGCGCAGATCGCCAGCCGCTCCACCCCGGCCACCCGCGCCGGGATCGCGTTCATCAGGACCGAGGACGGATACGAGGCCAGCCCGCCGGGCACGTAGAGCCCCGCGGCGGAGACCGGCGTCCAGCGCCAGCCCAGCGTCGCGCCGGCGGCGTCGGTCCATTGCGCGTCCTGCGGCATCTGGCGTTCGTGATAGGCGCGGATGCGCTCCGCGGCCAGTTCCAGCGCGGCGCGCTCGGCCGCCGGCACCTGGTCGCAGGCGGCGGCGATCTCCGCGTCCGTGAAGGCCAGCGTCTCGGGCGTCAGGTCCAGCCGGTCGAACCGCGCCGTCAGCTCGATCAGCGCCGCGTCGCCGCGCGCCCGCACATCGGCGATGATCGCCGCCACCGCGTCGTCCACATCCGGGCTGTCCTCGCGCTTCATGGCCAGAAGCGCGGCGAACCCGGTCTCGAAATCCGCATCTTCTGTCCGAAGCAGGTGTGGCATCACGACGTTCCTTGATCTTCAGTCCATCTAGTCGGCTTTCCGGCGGATTTGAACCGCAAAGCGGCCCGCAGCCGCCACGGTCCGGCACCACTGGTCCGGTTGATTCAGGTCAATGCGTCGCCGCGCGGACGGCGACATCCTTCACCCACTGTCGAAGCCGCTCTACGGCCGGCTTGCTCGAGGATGAAGGGAGACCCACATGAAAGTCAGGAATTCTGTCGCGACACTGGTGTTGGTAGCCGCGACCGCCGGCCTGGCGGCAAGCGCCAGCGCCCAGCAGGCGGGCGAGAATGAATACCTACAGGCCTGCGCCGCCTGTCACGGCGAATCCGGCAAGGGCATGGGACCGATCGCGCCGCTGTTGAACATCGATGTGCCATCGCTGACGACGCTTGCAAAGAACAACGACGGCGTCTTCCCGATGCTGCAAGTGATCCATATCATCGATGGACGCTCGGGGGTCCGCGGCCATGGCGGCATCATGCCGATCTGGGGCGACCGCTTCAAATCCGCGATGATCGAGAGTGCCGGCGAGTACGGCGCCGAGCTTTTGGTGCGCGGGCGCATCCTGGCGCTGGCGCAATATCTGGAATCGATCCAGGAATAGCGCGGAGCGGAAAGCCGCCGCGGTCAGTCGTGGCGCGGCACCTTGCGCGACGGCGCGACATAGGGCCGCGTCACGTCCCTCAGCGTGACCTCCAGCGCCTCGACCTGCAGCGAGATCGCACCGTCGCCCGCCAGCGTCAGCAGCACGCGGCCGCCGCAGGCCTCGCCGGGTTCGAAGGTCACCGACAGCAGCGACAGGATCAGGTCGCGGTCGGCGCGGTCGATGCCTTGGCTGCGCACCCGTATCACGTCGTCAAAGGCCAGCACCGACTGCACCCGCTCGGGCTCGAGGTGCGCCGCGCGGGCCTGGTCGTCCTCCCACCGGAACCGGTTCAAAAGCAGTGCGAAGCGGCGCTGCCGTCGCTGATACGTCATCTCGGTCACCGGAAACACCGCGTCCTGCACCAGCGCCGAGATCACCGGCAGGTCGTCGGGCTCCAGCGCCTTCAGCCGCAGCGGCGCGTCACGCGCATCCTCGAAGCGGGCATCGGTCATGCGGCCTGGATCCGTTCGATCCTGGCGCCGCAGGCCCCAAGCTTCTGCTCGACCCGCTCGTAGCCGCGATCCAGGTGGTAGACCCGGCTGACCACCGTTTCGCCCTCGGCGGCGAGCCCGGCGAGGATCAGCGACACGCTGGCGCGCAGGTCCGTGGCCATCACCGGCGCGCCGCGCAGCCGCTCGACCCCGGTGACCGTGGCATGCCCGCCATGCACGTCGATATTGGCGCCCATGCGCATCAGTTCCGGGGCGTGCATGAAGCGGTTCTCGAAGATCTTCTCCTCAAGCACACTGGTGCCCTCGGCGGTGCACAATAGCGCCATCATCTGCGCCTGCAGGTCGGTGGGGAAGCCGGGAAACGGCTCTGTCGTGACATCGACCGCCTTGGCCCGCCCGTTCTTGCGCGCCACCTTCAGCCCGCGCTTGGTCTCTTCCACGTCGATGCCGGCCTCGTGCAGCTTTTCACAGAACGCCCCGACCAGCTCGATCCGGCCGCCCAGGCACTCGACCTCGCCGCCGGTGATCGCCGGGGCCAGCATGTAGGTGCCCAGCTCGATGCGGTCGGGGACCACCGGATGGGTGGCGCCGTGCAGCGTCTCGACGCCCTGCACGGTGATGGTCGGGGTGCCCTCGCCCTCGATCTGCGCGCCCATCTTGCGCAGGCACTGCGCCAGGTCGACGATTTCGGGCTCGCGCGCGGCGTTCTTCAGCACCGTCGTGCCCTTGGCCAGCGTGGCCGCCATCAGGATGTTCTCGGTCGCGCCGACCGAGACGAAGGGAAACTCGAAGACCGCACCCTTCAGCCCGCCATTGGCGTCGGCATGCACGTAGCCGTCGCGCAGGTCGAGCGTCGCGCCCAGCGCTTCCAGCCCGCGCAGGTGCAGGTCCACCGGCCGCGCGCCGATGGCGCAGCCGCCGGGCAGCGACACCACGGCCCGGCCCGCGCGCGCCAGAAGCGGCCCCAGCACCAGGATCGAGGCGCGCATCTTGCGCACGATCTCGTAATCGGCGGTCAGGTTGTCGATATCGTGCGACGACATCGCCAGCACCTGCCCGTCCTGCAGCTGGGTGACCTCGGCCCCCAGCGAGGCCAGCAGCTGGCTCATCGTCGCGATGTCGCTGAGCCGCGGCGCGTTGGTCAGGGTCAGCGGCTCGTCGCTGAGCAATGTGGCCGGCATCAGCGTCAGGCAGGCGTTCTTGGCGCCCGCGATGGGAATCTCTCCGTGCAGCGCGCCGCCGCCGGTGACCACGATCGAATCCATGCCCGCCTCAACCTTCCTTCTTCGCGTCCGCCGCCTTGCGCGCCCGCGCCTGCGCCTTGCGCCGCGCCAGGTTCGCCCGCAGCGCCGCCTTCAGCCGGTCCTCGCGGCTCTTGCCATCGCCAGGGCCCGTGCCTTTGCCGGTCTTCGCAACCATGCCGCGCTCTCTAGCGCAGCCGCCGCGACGCGTCCAGATTGCGCTTGCACGATTGCGCCCGAGCGTCTAATCAGCCGCCCACCTGTGCTGCCGTAGCTCAGGGGTAGAGCACTCCCTTGGTAAGGGAGAGGTCGAGAGTTCAAATCTCTCCGGCAGCACCA
>JAHELH010000173.1 GCA_024644285.1 Paracoccaceae bacterium
CCCGTCGTGACCTCGGCCCTGGTGGCGGAGGAGACCCGTCCGCGCACTCTGGTCATCGGTGAGGGCGTGCTGCTGATCCTGCGCGGTGTGAACACCAATCCCGGGCAGGAACCCGACGACATGGTCTCGGTCAGGATGTGGGTACATCCGGCGCGGATCGTGTCGCTCTCGCGCCGCCCGCTCTCCTCGGTGCGAGATCTGCAGGCGGCGGTTTCCGATGGCACCGGGCCGGACCGTGCGGGAGACTTCGTGTGCCGCCTGGTGCACCTGCTCAACGAGCGGATCGAGGGCTATCTGCGACGGCTGTCGGACGAGACCGACGAGCTGGAGGAATGCGTGATCGCGGGCATGACCGACAGCCTGAACGCCCGCATCAGCGAGGCGCGCCGGCAGGTGGTCGGCGTGCGGCGCCATGTCGGCCCGCAGCGCGACGCGCTGGACCGGCTGGCGAACGCGCAGCTTGCGCTGTTCGAGGGCGACGACCGGCTGCACCTGCGCGAGGCGCATGACCGCCTGCTGCGCACGGTCGAGGAACTGGACGCGCTGCGCGACCGGCTGCACGTGCTGAAGGACGAAATCGCCAACGCCCAGTCGGAAAGGCTGAACCGCAATCTCTACATCCTGTCGGTGGTTTCGGCGATGTTCCTGCCGCTGGGTTTCCTGACCGGTCTGATGGGGATCAACCTTTCGGGCATGCCGGGGGCGAACTGGTCCGGTGCGTTCTGGTCGTTCACCGGGCTTCTGGCGGTGATCGCCGTGCTGCTGGTGGTGCTGTTGCGGCGCCTGCGGATGTTCTGAGCCGCCCAGTTCCCCCTTGATTCCAAACGCGGCCTGCCGTACCTCCACTGTCGGCCTTAGGGGTATAGCTCAGCTGGTAGAGCGACGGTCTCCAAAACCGTAGGTCGCGGGTTCGAGCCCTGCTGCCCCTGCCATCTTCAAATGTGATCGCCGGGCTGCACGAAGCGGGTGCGAAATGCCGCGAATTATGGTATGCGGTGAGTCAGAAGTCAGTCTGCAACGCCTCACTATCAGGATAGCCCTTTTACCCGAGCGTTGAGATGCTTCTGGAAACCGCCGCCCTGCCGCGGCGGTTTTCATGCGGGGGGTTCCGGCGGATTGACCGCCAGAAGATCCTCGATTTCCTGCAGCCTGGGCATGGATGCGGCGGTGCCGGGCCGCGTTACCGAAAGGCCCGCCGTGGCGCAGCCGAACCGCACGGCCTCGAGCGGGTCCGCGCCGCGGGCCAGCGCCGCCGCGAATCCGCCGTTGAAGGCATCGCCCGCGCCCGTGGTCTCGACCACCGGGCCGGCGCTGATCGCGGGTACATGCGTCGATTGGGTGGCGTCGTGATAGAGCGCGCCGTTCTCGCCCAGCGTCATGATCACCGCGCCGACGCCCTGGGCCAGCAAGAGCTCCGCCGCTTCGCGCGCCTCCTCGACCGAGCCGACCGGCATGCCGGTGAGCGCCTCGGCCTCGGTTTCGTTGGGGGTCAGGTAGTCGCAATATCTCAGCATCCCGTCGGGCAGGTCCGCCGCGGGGGCCGGATTCAGGATGGTCTTCGCGCCACCCTTCCTGGCGATCTGCAGCGCGCGCAGCGCGGCGTCCATCGGCTGTTCCAGCTGGGTCATGAAGATATCCGCGCCGCCGATCAGCGCGTCGCGGCTGTCGATGTATTCGGCAGAGATCGTGCGCGCGACACCGGGACAGATGATGATCGCGTTGTCGCCGGTGGCTTCCTCGATGAAGATATAGGCCGCACCGGTATAGCTGTCCTCGTGCTGGGTGATCTCGGCGGTGACCCCGGCATCGGCCCAGATCGACAGCGCCATGTCGGCGAAGGCGTCCTGTCCCAGCTTGGTGATGAAGTGCACGTCGCCCCCGGCGCGCGCCGCGGCGACCGCCTGGTTCGAGCCCTTGCCGCCTGGTCCCAGGGCAAAGCTGTTGCCGAGGATGGTTTCGCCCATGCGCGGCGGACGGTCGGCGCGATAGGCGGTGTCGGCGACGAAGACGCCCAGGATGACGATGTTTCCAGCCATGCAGCCTTTTCCCGTGCCGTTTCGGCCCACCCTAGGGCGGCTGGTTCCGCTCTGGCAAGGGCGGCATCACCGGCTACCCGGCCGCGGTCGGGAACACCTTTCCAACGGCCTCGGCAAGCGCATGTCCGATCGCCCGCTGCGCCTCGGCGCCCAGATGGATGCCGTCCACCGGATCGACCCCGGCCACTGCGCCGAGATCGGCGAAGCCGACGCGACGCTGCGTGGCCAGGTTCCGCAAATGGCCTGTGAGCGCACGGGCCTTTTCGGCACCGCCTGCGAACATCTCGCCCAGAAACCCGGTCTCGATTATCGGAACCGGGGCCGCGATCAGCAATTTCGGCGCCATGCTCTTGGGTCCGGCATCCGAGCGCAGCACTTCGGTCGCCAGCCTGTCGATGCCCAGGGCGATGTCGGCGGCCGGGATGCCGAACCGCGCCTTCAGGTCGTTGGTCCCGAGCATCAGGATCACCAGATCGACGGGACGGTGCGATTCCAGCAGCACCGGCAGCGCGCGCAGCCCGCTCTTGTGCGCGCCCTCGACGGGATCGTCGAACACCGAGGTGCGGCCGGGATGGCCCTCGGCGATGACCTCGAATTCCGGGCCGAGCGCGGCGGCCATGACGTTCGGCCAGCGCTGACCCGGCGGGAACCGCCGCCGGTCCGCCAAGGTGCGCATCGCCCGGGTGCCGTGGGTGTTGCTGTCACCGAAACAGAGGATGGTGCGTGCGGTCATCGCGGGAAGACTCGCCTGCAGCCCCCGCGCTCGTCAAGCGCCTGCGCGATAGGGTGCGTGACGTCGCGCAGCCTCACCCCTTCTTCAGCACCTCGCGGCCCAGGAGCTCGGCGATCTGCACCGCGTTCAGGGCTGCACCCTTGCGCAGGTTGTCGCTGACCACCCACAGGTTCAGGCCGTTGTCGATGGTGCTGTCCTGGCGAATGCGCGACACGAAGGTGGCGTAGTCGCCAACGCATTCGATCGGCGTCACGTAGCCGCCATCCTCACGCTTGTCGACGACCAGAATTCCGGGGGCGGTGCGCAGGATGTCGCGGGCCTCGTCCTCGTCGAGATGGTCCTCGAACTCGATGTTCACCGCCTCGGAATGACCGACGAAGACCGGGACGCGGACACAGGTGGCCGTGACCTTGATCGACGGGTCGACGATCTTCTTGGTCTCGGCGACCATCTTCCACTCTTCCTTGGTCTCGCCGCTGTCCATGAACACGTCGATATGTGGGATCACGTTGAAGGCGATCTGCTTGGTGAACTTCTTGGCCGGCTTGTCGTCGGTGGGGTTGTAGATCGACTTGGTCTGATCCCAAAGCTCGTCGATGCCCTCCTTGCCGGCGCCGGAGACGGACTGATAGGTCGAGACGACGACGCGCTTGACCTTCGCCCGGTCGTGCAATGGCTTCAGCGCCACCACCATCTGCGCGGTCGAGCAGTTGGGATTGGCGATGATGTTCTTCTTGGCATAGCCGTGGATCGCCTGCGAGTTCACCTCGGGCACGATCAGCGGCACGTCGGCGTCGTAGCGGTAGAGCGACGAGTTGTCGATCACCACGCAGCCGGCCTTGGCGGCCTTGGGGGCATAGGTCTTGGTCGCGTCAGAGCCGACGGCGAAGAGCGCGATGTCCCAGCCGGTGAAGTCGAAGGTGTCGAGATCCTTGGTCTTGAGGGTCTTGTCGCCAAAGCTGACCTCGGTCCCGAGCGACTTGCGGCTCGCCAGTGCGGCGATCTCGTCGACGGGAAACTGCCGTTCGGCCAGGATGTTCAGCATTTCGCGGCCCACATTGCCCGTGGCGCCGGCGACGACGACCTTGTAGCCCATTTGGGGTCTCCTTTTGCGGCTGCGGCCTGATAGCCTAAGGCGCGGCCCTGGGGAAGCGGATTCTTGCCGCAGTGCAGCATCTGGAGGGGGAGAATGTCCGAAGGTCCATTGAACGGCATCCGCGTGCTGGATCTGACCAACGTGCTGGCCGGTCCATTCTGCTGTCACCAGCTGGCGCATCTCGGGGCGGATGTGATCAAGGTCGAGGTGCCGGGCAGCGGCGACCTGGCGCGGGTTCTGGGCGCCGATCCGGAGCTTAACGCCGCGCTGATGGGCGTGTCCTTCCTGGCGCAGAATGCGGGCAAGCGGTCGGTCACGATCAACCTCAAATCGCCCGACGGCGTGGCGCTGCTGAAGCGGCTGGTCGAGCGGGCGGACGTGCTGGTCGAGAACTTCCGGCCCGGTGTCATGAACCGGCTGGACGTGGGCCCGGACGTGCTGCGCGCGGTGAACCCGCGCCTGATCTATTGCGCGATCTCGGGCTTCGGCCAGGATGGCGCATGGCGCGACCGCCCCGCCTACGACCAGATCGTGCAGGGTGCGTCTGGCGTTATGTCGGTCACCGGTACCGAGGAGGGCGGCCCGATGCGCGCGGGTTACCCGGTTTGCGACACGGTCGGCGGATTGACCGCCGCGATGGCCATCTGTGCGGCGCTCAACGCGCCAAAGCGCGGCACCCTGATCGACGTGTCGATGCTCGAGGCGACGCTGGCGACGCTGGCATGGGCGGTGTCGAACCACCTGATAGCCGGCGTCGCGCCCGCCCGGCACGGCAACGAAAACCCGACTTCCGCGCCGTCCGGCGCGTTCCGGGTCGCCGATGGTCTGATCAACATTGCCGCGAACAAGGATGAACAATGGCGTGGCCTGGCGCGCCATCTCGGGCGCGAGGATCTTCTCGGCGATCCCGATTTCGCCACGCGAGAGGATCGCAAGCGCAACCGCCTGCGGCTGCGCGCCGAGCTTGAAACGGTCCTGGTCACCCGGCCGGGCAGGGACTGGGTGCAAGAGCTGAACGCCATCGGCGTCCCGGCGGGCCCGGTCATGGACGTGGCCTCGATCCTGCAGCATCCGGTGATCGCCGAGCGCGGCCTGCTGGCGACGTTTCCGGACGCGCCCGGGGTGGGCCGCGACATTTCCGTGGTGCGGACCGGGATCAAGATGGACGGCGCGGCGCCGTCGGTTGCCACGCCGCCGCCGGAGCTGGGCGCCGATACCGAGACGGTGCTGGGCGAGCTGGGCTTGACGGCGGACGAAATCGCCGGATTGCGCGAGAGTGGCGCGATCTGAGGCGTCCGCGGCCGGGGTTTTTTCTTGTCCGGGTCAGCGAGCCCGCTTAGCATTATCGCAATAGTTGCAAAGACCTTTGGAGGGAGCCGTTTCATGGCACGTTTTGTTGCACGCGCAGGATTCCGCAATATCGCATGTGCCGGCTTGACCTGCACGCTTCTGGCAACCGCCGCGCTATCCGAACCTCTGTGCCCCGACCTGACCGACAAGGTGCAGTTCGACGACAGGATGCACGAAACTTGCGTCAAGCTGTGGTCCGAGGTGAAGAGCCCCAGCAATCTGGACGGAACGCCGAAACCGCTGGATCAGTACGAGGCGGCGGTCGGCAAGTTCTTCAACAAGTTCTGCTACCGGGATCCGAGGCTTGTGGACAAGGCAGGCAACGGCTGGGTGCGCGACAAGGATGTGCGCGATACCGGCCCCTTCGTCGCCTGGCGCGACGAAAACAACCAATGGACCGGCGAATACCACGGCCTGCACAAGCCGGTGGTGATCTGGTACTCACCCGAGATGCTGCCTTGGCTGGAACGCAACC
>JAHELH010000174.1 GCA_024644285.1 Paracoccaceae bacterium
GCTGTTCATGAGCGACGGCTGGTTCACCGAAACCGCGCTGCCCAGGCGGTTGAACGGGGCCGGCGGCGAGATACTGGCGCCGCTGGGTTGCGATCCTGCCCTGCCGCAACTGGCCCGGGGGGTCCTAATGGATGTCTGCGCGCGGCGCGGCTGGCGGCCGGAGGACCTGACGCTGGTGCTGGCCGCGCACGGATCCGGCCGCAGCCGCAACGCGGCGCGCGCGGCGCGGAGTTTCGCCGCGCGGCTGTCCGGCCTGATGCCCCTGCGGGCGATCCGTACCGGTTTCGTGGAAGAGCGGCCATCAATCGCCGAGGCCGCGCGGGATGCCGGGCCGATCGCGACATGCCTGCCGTTCTTCGCCGCCGCGCTCGGCCATGTGCGGGACGATATCCCGGGCGAATTGGCCGCGGCGGGGTTCGAGGGCGCGACGCTGGACCCGATCGGCACCGCGTCCGGCATTCCCCGGCTGATCGCCTCGGCCATCGGCCGGACGGCATCGGACAGGGAGGCGGCCGAACCCGCCGGGGTCAGTCCGGGCTGAAACGCGGCAGGTAGGCCGGCGGCACCGGGCCCTTGTTGCGCCCGCCCTGCTGCATCTGCTCCCAGCCATGGGCCAGGATCCCGACCGAACGGGACAGGCAGAACAGCCCGCGCGCCAGCGGCGCGGGAAAGCCGAGTTCGCAGAAGATCACCGCCGTCGCCCCGTCGATGTTCATCGCGATGGGTGATCCGCGCTGGCGCCCGATCTCGGCCTGCACCGCCTCGCCGATATCGGCGAAGCGGCCCGAAACCGTGCCCGCCTGCGCCGCGTCGCGCACCAGCGCCATAAGGCGCGGCGCGCGCGGATCGACCGGCTTGTGGAACCGGTGGCCGAAGCCAGAGACGATCTTGCCGTGCGCCGCGCGCCAATCGGCGAGCCCGCCGGTCACCGCCGCCTGCATCGCGGAACCGGCATCGAGGCGACCGGCGATGTCGTAATATAGCCCGGCGCATTGCTCTCCGGCGCCGCCATGGACATCGCCCAGCATGTTGACGCCGGTCGCCATCACGTTGTTCAGCCCCAGCCCGCAGGTGGCCGCCATGCGCGCGGCGGCGATCGAGGGGGCCTGCGGCCCGTGATCGACGCCGGCGACCAGCGCGCATTCCAGCAGCCGCGCCTGCGCCTCGCCGGGGACATCGCCGCGCAGCATCAGCCAGATCATCTGGCCGAAGCCGAGATTGCCGATCAGGTCCTGGACGGGCCGGCCGCGAAACGCGATGCGGCCCGGCGCCATGTCGATGATTGCGGTGCGCCACCAGTCGCGGACCGCCTTGGCGTCTTCGCTGTCGCTCATCCGGTGTTCCTTTGCCCCGGGGCCACCACGCGGGCGCGGCCCGCCTTGCCGATTTCCCGGATACTCGCCGCCCCGCGCAAGGCCGTAAAGGAGCAATCCGGCGTTTCAGCGCGTGGACGGGACCAGAAGCGACATGTGCGCCGCGTCAGGGGCTTGATCGATTGCTACGCGCCGGCGTACCGGTCGCGCAGGACGTTCTTCTGCACCTTGCCCATGGTGTTGCGCGGCAGGGCGTCGACGATCTCGTAGCGGCGCGGATGCTTGAAGCGGGCGAGCTTGTCCGCGACCACGTGCGACAAGGTCTCGGGGTCCGGCCGCGCGCCTTTTTCCGGGACCACGGCGGCGATGATCGCCTCGCCGAAATCGGCGTGGGGAATGCCGAAGACGGCGGATTCCGCGACCCCCGCGATGTCGTTCAGCACGTCCTCGATTTCCTTGGGATAGACGTTGTAGCCGCCGGTGATGATCAGGTCCTTGGCGCGGCCGACGATCGAGAGATAGCCGTCGCCCGAGACCTGGCCGAGATCGCCGGTGATGAAGAAGCCGTTGTCGCGCAACTCGGCTGCGGTCTTTTCCGGCATCCGCCAATAGCCCTTGAAGACGTTCGGGCCGCGCACCTCGATCATGCCGACCTCGGCTTGCGCGACCGGATCGCCCGTCTCGGGGTTCGTCAGGCGGACCTCGACCCCGGGCAGCGGCTGGCCGACGGTGCCGGCGCGGCGCTCGCCGTCATAGGGGTTCGAGGTGATCATGTTGGTCTCGGTCATGCCGTAGCGTTCGAGGATGTGGTGCCCGGTGCGCCGGGTGAAGGCGAGGTGGGTTTCCGCCAGCAGCGGCGCGCTGCCGGAGATGAAGAGGCGCATGTTCGCCGCCCGTTCCCGGGTCAGGCGCGGGTCGGCCAGAAGGCGGGTGTAGAAGGTGGGCACGCCCATCAGCAGCGTCGCCTTCGGAAGGGCGGCGAGGATCGCGTCGAGGTCGAAGGCTGGCATGAAGTGCACGCGCGCACCCGCGATCAGCGAGGTGTTGAGCGCCACGAAAAGGCCGTGCGTGTGGAAGATCGGCAGGGCGTGGATCAGCACGTCGCCCTCGGTGATCCGCCAGTGAGACGTCAACGTGCGGGCGTTCGACAGCAGGTTGTCGTGGGTCAGCATCGCGCCTTTCGACCGGCCGGTGGTGCCGGAGGTATAAAGTAGCGCGGCGAGATCGCCTGGGTCACGCTGAACCGTGTCGAATGTCGCCGGCCGTTCGGCGAGGCCGCCGGTCAGGGTGCCCGAGCCGTCTGTCCCGAGCGTCAGCAATGTTGCGCCGACCTGTCCTGCGAGACCGGCCATCGCGGCGGCCGAGCCCGGATCGCACACGATCACCTTGGGTTCCGCGTCGCCGACGAAATACGCGACCTCGTCGCGGGTATAGGCGGTGTTGAGCGGCAGGAAGACGCCGCCCGCCTGGATCGTCGCGATGTAGAGCGCCACCATCTCGACCGATTTCGGCGCCTGCACGACGACGCGGTCTCCGGGCGTCAGGCCGTTTTCCGTCAGGACATGCGCCAGGCGGGCGGCCATCGCGAGAAACCCGTCAAAGGACAGGTCCGACGCGCCGGTGCGCTGGATGAAGGGTGCGGTGTTGCCTGCATGGGCGGCGGCAAGAGTGTCGTAGAGATGATTGCTCAAGGGTTGCGTGCCTTATTCTGTCGCGCCTTTTTCGCCCGCGCCGCGGCCCGGAACGAGGGCGCCGTCGATATTTCGCCGTGCTGGACGAATCGCTCGTGGTTCTGCTCGATCTGGCCGAGATCGTACTGGTAGTTGACCATCGCCCCGCGCGATTGCCGCAACCCATTCTCGCTCAGGCCGGCACCCGGATGCACGGCGCAAATCTCGCCCTCGGCATCCAGAAGCGCCAGGCACATTTCCTTGAGGCTGCGATTGTCGCGCGTCCTTGGGCGGGCCGGGCGACGCTCGAAAATCGATGTCAGCATGTCGCCAAGAAAGCTGCGCTGGGCCATCTGGTCAACTTTATGAAAGCGCCACGGCCTGACCCGAGAACCGGACCGACAGCGTCAGCGAGCCCTCGTTGATCAGCCACTTGCGCAGGGTGAAGCTGCGGGCGCCGGCCTTGTGCATCGGGTCGTTTCGGGCGAGTTCCCTCGCGTGCTCGAACGACCGGGCGCGGTAGACGATCATCCCCATGCCCTGCATCTCTTCGCCAGTTTCGTCCGACATCGGGCCGGCGAAAACCAGCGCGCCCTCGGCTTCCAGCTTGGCCTGGTAGGCCAGATGGTCCGGCAGCGCCGCCTTGACGGCAGCGCCATCGCCGCCAGGCACCGAGTGAACGACGAAGAGCTCCAGCGCGAGCGCGCCGCGGGCGCGGGCTTCGGACTTGTAGGCTTCCCATTTCGGCATCTGACGCGCTCCAGTTTAAAAACATCGATTTTATTTGACTTCTAATTTTTTTATCGGCAAAAATCCGTTTGATCAAGCTGGAGGATTCGATGCGTCTGCTGGTGGGGAGCGTTGCCGGAAAACGAGGCGTCTTCGCGGTCGATGGGGAAAAAGCGGTCGATCTGAGCGCCGCGATTCCGGATATCGGCAGCGATCTGACGGGCCTGATCGCGGATGCCGCGTTGATGAAGCAGGCGGAAAAGGCGGCGTCGGGCGGAGCAACCGTCGACATGGCGGATATCACGCCCGCGCTTCCGGTCACGGAGCCGCCGACGATCATCTGCCTCGGCCTGAACTACACCGACCACATCAAGGAAGGCGGCTACGACATCCCCGACTACCCGGCGCTGTTCATGCGCGGGCGGCAGTCGATCATGGCCGCCGGCGAGCCGATGGTGCGGCCGAGCTGTTCCGAGCGGCTGGACTACGAGGCCGAGCTGATGGTGATCATCGGCAAGGGAGGGCGGCATATCCGGGAAGATGACGCGCTGGATCATGTCTTCGGTTACACCGTGTTCAACGACGGCTCGGTGCGCGACTACCAGCGCAAGACGCACCAGTGGACGCCGGGCAAGAATTTCGACCAGACCGGGGCGATCGGGCCAGTGGTGGTGACGCCGGACGAGGTGCCGCCGGGCGCCTCGGGTCTGAAGATCGAAAGCCGGGTGGGCGACGAGATCCTGCAAAGCTCGAACACCGGGAACATGATCTGGTCTGCCGCCAGCGCCATCTCGATCATCTCGGAATACACGACGCTGCAGCCCGGCGATCACATCGCGCTGGGGACGCCGCCGGGCGTAGGGCACGCCAAGAAGCCGAACCCGCGCTGGCTGCGGCCCGGCGAGACGGTCGAGGTGGAGATCGAGCGCATCGGCATCTGCGCCAGCCCGGTCGTCGACGAATCCGAGTTGGCCAAGCAGGCGGCCGAGTGATGAGCGAAGGGTCGCACGATATCCGCCGCGCGCGTGCGCAGAAGGCGGTGCGCGCCCTGCGCGAGCGGATCGACCGGTTGGACGACGA
Organism: Paracoccaceae bacterium; assembly: GCA_024644285.1. GTDB lineage: Bacteria > Pseudomonadota > Alphaproteobacteria > Rhodobacterales > Rhodobacteraceae > JAHELH01. Next base: position 4,793 of record JAHELH010000174.1, read on the forward strand.
TTCCATCGACCTGATCCTGCGCGACGCGCGGTCACACTATGCCTGGAGCGACAAGCCGGTCAGCGAAGAGACGCTGCGGGCGCTGTTCGAGATCACGATCTCCGGGCCGACCAGCATGAACAGCTGCCCGGCGCGGTTCGTTTTCGTCGTCAGCGAGGTGGCGAAGGACCGGCTGGCCAAGGCACTGAAGGCCAAGAACATCGACAAGATGCGCGAAGCGCCGGTGACAGCCATCGTCGCCTGGGATCCGCAGTTCTGGCAGAAGCTCGACTTCCTGTTCCCGCACGACGACCGCAAGCCGTTGTTCGCTGGCAAGGAGAAGTTCGCGCACGACACCGCGTTCCGAAACTCGACCCTGCAAGGCGCGTATTTCATGATCGCGGCGCGGGCGCTGGGGCTGGATGTGGGCGCCATGTCGGGGTTCTCGAACGAGATCGTCGACAAGGAATTCTTCACCGAGAACGGCTGGAAGTCGAATTTCCTGATAAACTTTGGCTACGCCGACGAAACCGCGCTGTTCCAGAAACTGCCGCGGTTCTCGTTCGAAGACGTCTGCCAGATCCTGTGAGGGCGCGATGGCGATTCGGCAAAAGACTCAGATGACCATCAAGCTGTCCGGGCGGGGCACCAGCCACGCGCGCAGTGAAACAGAGATCGACGGCCTGACCGTGGTGATCGACGAGCCTGTGGCGCGTGGCGGCACCAACGAAGGTCCGTCTCCGACAGCCACCGCCTATGCCGCGCTGATCGGCTGCACCAACGTGATCGGCAGCAAGTGCGCGGACAAGCTTGGCGTCGACATCGGGCATCTGACCTTTGCGATGGAGGTCGATTTCGACCGCCGGGGCGTGCTGTTGATGGAAGAGGTCG
>JAHELH010000175.1 GCA_024644285.1 Paracoccaceae bacterium
CTGCGCCCGTCACCGGCCCGCGCCCAGACGTCCAGCGGCATTCCGGGCGTCGCGAGCCAGCGCATCGAGGGCCGGCGCAAGGTGACCGGGGAAAAAATCTATGCCCGCGACTACAATTCGCGCGACCTTGCCGATCACGGCTGGCCCGACACGCAATGGTACGGAATGTTCCTGCGCGCGCGCACGGTGACGCGCAATTTCGAGGGAGTCGACCGCGAGGCGCTGCAACGCGACGCCAGGCCGACCCGCATCGTGCTGGCTGACGCGCTTGAGGACTCGGTGCTGGCACCCGCCACCACCATGGGGCGCGATTGCCTGGTGGACGAGCAGATCGCCGAGGCCGCCGAGGAAGAGCGGAAGGCCGCGATGCTGACAGAGGCGCTGGCGCCGACAATCGGCGAGGACGGCGATTTCGACCGCCCCAAGGGGCTGGACTTCGACCTCGTTGTGCGCCCCGGTTTCCGCCCGAACTACCTCGGACAGGCGGTGGCGCTTCTCTTGTTCGACAACTTGCAGGATTTCCGCGCCGCACGGCGCACGATGATGTTCCGCGGCGGCGATTATCAGATCTACGGGCCAGAGATCGGCCCGGACGACGACATCAAGAAGGTGCTGGGCTGGCCGACGAAATATGTCCGGTGGGCCGATCCGGAAGACCCGAACGCAGGGTTTTCCTATTACGATTGGTCCGGCTGGAAGGCCTACAACAAGTTGGCGAAGGAGCACGTCCAGCAGATCGACGCCTACCTCGCCGACACGCCGGACCTGATAACCACCGAATTCGCCTGCGAAATGTCGGCGATGGACCCGATGTTCATGGAGCCCGAGACGGGCCTGGTCTGGCACAACCGCGAGAGTGGCGAGATCAACCTGCTCCTCGGCACGCAGTCGCCCGACGGCGACGTCGCCGACGTGGCAAAGATGTATGGCTCCGCCGGCTCGCCGCTCAACGTGACCGGGGTGAACCTGATCAGCTGCTACCCCGGCGGCGGCTTTGGCGGGCGCGACAAGTCGCCCTTCTCGCTGATGATCGCGCTTTGCGCGGCGTTCTCCGAGGGCAATCCCGTGCGGCTGGAATACGACCGCTTCGAGCAGTTCCAGGTCGGTCTGAAACGCCAGGCCGCGCGGATCAAGGGCAGCCTGGCGATGACGCCTGACCAGAAGCTGCAGGTCGTGCGCGCGGATATCACCGTCAACAGCGGTGGGCGAAAGAACCTGTCGCCCTACGTCGCCTCGCTGGCCGCGCTCTGCGCCGGCGGCTCGTACGTGGTGCCGCGCGCCGACATCGGCGCGCAGGCAGAATATTCCGAACAAGTTTCCGCCGGCTCGCAGCGCGGCTTCGGCGGCCCGCAGGCCTTTTTCGCCATCGAGACCGCGCTGGACGACATCGCCGCAGCGCAGGGCTGGGACGCGATCGAGATGCGCCGCAGGAACGCGCTGGCGCGCGGCGGCGTCACCGTGGTCGGCGGCCCGATAGACCAGGAGTTGCGGCTGACCGAGATGCTCGACATCGCCGCCGCGCATCCGCTCTGGGCCGAGCGCGACGCGATCAAGGCGGGCTATGCCCAGCGCGGCCTGACCTATGGCACCGGCGTCGCCATGTCGCTGCAGGCCTACGGCACCAGCAGCGACGGCGTGGTCGCGGCGATCACGCTGGACGGCAACGGCGAATGGACGGTGCAATCGGACGCCGTCGACATGGGCAACGGGTCCGCCACCACGCTGGGCGTGGTGATCGGCGACATCCTCGGCGCCAATGCCGCGCATGTCGAGATGGGCGGCTACACGCTCTTCGGCCAGATCGGCCTTCAACTCGGCGAGGAGCTGGAGCAATGCGGCCAGGAAGCGGACTGGAGCAACCGCGCCTACACCAAGAAAAGCGTCGGCTCGTCCTCCGCCTGCCTGACCGCGCTGCACCAGGTCCACGTCGTCCAGCAATGCGCCCGTGCGGTGTTCGCCCAGACCGTGCTGCCCGCTGCACGGCTGGCCTGGGACGACAAAGCGCTCGAACCCTGGCAGGTGCGCTGGCAGGACGGTGCGCTGGTGATGCCGGGCGGCGACAAGCCGCCGCTGCCGCTGATCGAGATCGCGGCAATCGTTCTGGCGCAGGATCTTTCCCGTGGCGCGGTGGCTCATGCCTTCTTCCAACAGGACTGGGTCAGCGCCGAGTTCGACACCGCCTCTGGGCCGCAGCGGTTCAAGCTGGACGGTCTGGCGGTGTATCCCGGCGACGGCGGCCCGGCGCGGCCGATCTGGCGCAAGGCGGTGATCCCGCCGCCGGCGAACGCGAACCGGACCTCGCGCACCACCTTCGCACCCTGCGTCGACGTGATCGGCCTGACCGTCGACCGGCGCACCGGGACCGTGCGCGTCGAAAACGCCGTCAGCGTGCTGAACGCCGGGCGCCAGCACGTACCGCAACTCGTGTCCGGGCAAAGCCAGGGCGGTCTCTCGATGGCCGTCGGAATGACGCTGATGGAGGACGCCGCGCCCGATCTGTCAGGTCCCGCCGGCGGCGAGTGGAACCTCGACCGCTACCACGTGCCGCGCTGGGGCGATGTGCCGCTGGGCACCGAATACCGCCCGGGCGGCCGTGCGCAGGAACTGATCGTGCTGCCGGAATCCCCGCTCGACAACGGCCAGGGCCGCGGCATCGCCGAGGCGGTGATGTGCTCGGTCGCGCCCGCGATCTCGAACGCGCTGCGCGACGCGACCGGCGTGCGCTTCGCCTCGTTGCCGATCACCCCGGCGAAGATACTGGAGGGCCTGGGCCAATGATCTCGTTCCATGTCAACGGTACGCACCACCAGGTCGATGACAGCCGCGGCCGCGAGGTGCTGCTCGACTACCTGCAAGGCGACCTGAACCTCACCGGAACCAAGCTGTGCTGCGGCATCGGAGTCTGCCGCGCCTGCACCGTGGCCGTGGCCAAGGGCGGCAGCCCCGCCGAGGCCCCGACCATCGCCTGCTCGACCCCGCTGCACCTGCTCGACGGCACCCGCATCCGCACGGTCGAGGGCGTCGCGGAAGGCGAGACGCTGACACCGGTCCAGGACGCGTTTCTGCGGCACTTTTCGTTCCAGTGCGGCTATTGCGCGCCCGGATTCGTGATGGCGGCGACGATGTTCCTTGACAGCCTGTCCCGCAATCCGGTCCCGGTGGCCGATCTGGACAGTGCCATCGAGGACGCCATCGGCGCCCATATCTGCCGCTGCTCGGGCTACGTGCGCTACTACCAGGCGCTGCGCGAGGTCGCGATGGACGTGATCTCGGATCCGGAAGGAGACAAGGCATGACCGCCCGCGCCGCCGCCCTTGCCCTGCTCGTCGCCGCGCCGGCGCTGGCCGACGACGCGCAGGATTACGCCGCCGCCTGCCGGGCAGAGGTCGGCGACATCCCGGCCTTCTCCTGCGAAGACGCGACGATCATCCCGATCATCGTCGATGGCCGCGAGCCCGACAACTACCACAAGGACATGACCTGCGACCTGCCGTCGCTCTTGAACAACGGCCCCGCTTCCGACGGGCAATGCGTGCCGTGGAGCCGTGTGCTCGACCTGTCGGACGATACCCGCCAGGTCTCGATCATGTGCCGACAGAAGAAGATCCGCGACACCGGCAGCATGGAATTCGACGAGATCGACATCATCGCGCACAACCCCGATACCGGCGCGACCTGCTGGTTCCAGAAGACCCCCGCGGCGGGAGAGACCATCGACGGGCGCGAACTGCCCTCGCCGACCGAGGCGCCGGAATTCTACAACGATCCGCACGTGGTGGTCGAGGACGGCTGCGGCGTCTGCCACGACAACGACCCGTTCATGTACAGCCCCTTCATGGGCCAGGTCTGGGAACACGTGCCCGTCAACCCGTTCGGCCCCTACTACCACGTCGATGCCGGCCTCGGTTTCGCCGACTGGCCCACCACCCAGATGCAGCCGCGCGACAGCACCTGCACCGGATGCCACCGCATCGGCGTCGACCAGACCTGCGGCCAGCTGACCGACTGGGCGACCGCGCAGGTCGCTCCGCCGGGCGCGAACGCCCGGGCGATGGCCTATCCCCTCAGTCACTCGATGCCGCCCTACCACGGCTTGACCCTGCGTGCGTGGGAGGCCATAAACGAACAAGCAGTTGAAATCATTGGTTCCTGCTGCACCGATCCGACCCAATTGATGTGCAATGCATCGCCGATAAGGCGCGATCCCTGATGAAGAACTCGGTACGGTTTCCGCATTTGTATCGTGCACCGCTATTCGCGGATCTTCCCGAGGACCAAATCACCAAGATCATTGACGGTTGCGCGGTGCAGATGTTCGATAAACCAACGCAGGTCCTGACCCAGGGCGAACCGGCGCACGGGATGTACATGATCGCCCACGGCTCGGTCGAGGTGACGTGTATCAATGCCGAGGGCCAGTCCGTCCTGATCCACGTCATGCGCCAGGTCGAGATTTTCGGCGAGGTCGAGGTACTTGCGGAAAAGCCCTGCGCGGCCAGTTGCAGCACGGCGGCCAATACCACGCTGCTCTACTGCGCCAAACCGTTGCTTTACGAATGCGTGAAGTCGCCGGTTTTCCTGCGCAACCTGATGCGGGTCTCCTACGACCGGCTGGTTCGCGACAACACCGTGAAATTCGTGGACCAATTCTACCCTGTCGTGCAACGGCTCTGCGCCTACCTCCACCGGCTCTCGGTCGACAAGGCCGAGATATCCAAGACCCAAAGCGACCTCGCCGGAATGCTGGGATGCGCCCGGCAGACCCTGAACCGGGAGCTTGGCCGCCTGCGGGACCGCTCGATCATCGAAATCGAGAAGGGCAAGATCCGCGTCACCGACCGCAGCGCCCTGCTGCGCATCGCCTCGGAAAGCGACTTGCGCGACGGCAAGCACGTGAACTGACCGGTCCGCCGAAGCGTCTGCCTTCTTGCGCGCGGCCCTACATGCTATGCCGGTGGTCGATCCCCAACACGCCGAGCCGCAGCGCCTCAGCCATCCACGGCCTCCACAGATACCCGCGCACCGCTGCGCCCCGACCGTTCCACCGCCTCGATCAGCGCATGGACCGGCAGCGCAGAGCGGCCGCTGGCCAGCGGTTCGGCGCCGCTGTCGAGGCAGGCCGCGAAATCCGCGATCACCGCGCGGTGCAGATCGGCGGCAAACGCCATCGGATCGGCGCCCGAGCCAGCGGCGGCCGCCGCGCCGATCACCTCGCTCGACCCGTCCGCGCCATCGAACTGCAGAAATCCCCTCTGCAGCCGGATCGAAGCAGCATCGTAATGCAGGGCGATCTCCTCGGCCCGCCCCGGCCGGCTGGCCGTCGATGCCAGCAGCGTGCCCACCGCGCCGCAGGCAAACCGCAATCCCGCGCTGACGAAGTCCTCCGCCTCCATCCGGTGCAATCCCGTCGTCGCGCAAAGCGCCGTGACCTCGGCCACCGGCCCGGTGAACTGCAAGGCCAGATCCATCACGTGGATTGCCTGCGTGATCATCACGCCGCCGCCGTCGCGCGCATAGCTGCCCCGGCCCGGCGCGTCGTAGTATTCCTGGTCGCGCCACCATGGCACTCTGATTTCCACCGCCTGCAGCGCGCCGAGATCGTCCTCGGACAGCCGCGTGCGCAGCGCCCGCGCCGCCGGGCTGGCGCGGTGCTGCAGGACGA
>JAHELH010000176.1 GCA_024644285.1 Paracoccaceae bacterium
CCCGCTGTGGCGCCAGGACCTGATGGCGCATCTGGCGTATCTTTCCGACCTGACGGTTCTGGCGCCGTGCGAGACACTGACCGCGCGGGAGGGCCTGGAAAAGGTCCCCGCGACGCCCGGGTTGACATTTTCCGACCTGCCGGCGCCGAAGGGCGCGCTTGCCGCGCTTGTGTCGCTGCCAGGGGCGCTGCGGGCCGCCTGGCGCGCCGTGCGGAAGGCCGATGTCGTCCATAGCGGCGTCGCCGGGTGGCCGATGCCGCCGGGATTCCTGGTCAATCCCATCGCGGTGCTGCTGCGTAAACCGCTGGTGTTGGTCTTTGAAAGTGCGTTCTGGCGGGTGCGCGGGCCGGGGGCCGGGTTCAAGGCGCGCCTGCGCGCAGGCTTGACCGAAGCCTTCGCGCGGTGGTCGGCGCGCCGGGCCAGGCTGGCGATCTTCACTCACGCGCAGTATCGCGACAGCCTTGCCGCCGGAAGCCGGGCCAGGATGCTGATCGCCCCGGCCAGCTGGATCGACGAGAACGACATCCTGCCGCAGCCCGCGGCGCGCGCGTCCTGGCAGGCGAAGCCGCGGGCGCCGCAGTTTCTTTTCGCAGCCCGGCTGATCGCGGAGAAAGGGGTCGAGGACCTGATCGACGCGTTGCGGATCCTGGATGCGCAAGGCGCGCAGTTGCGTGTCGACATTATCGGGGAGGGCGGTTTGCGCGACACTTGCGAGCAGGCCGCCGCGACGTTCCGCAACGTGCGCGCCAGGGTGCTGCAGCCGGTGCCCTACGGCGCGCCGTTTTTCGCTCTTCTGCGCGGCTACCACGCGGTGCTGGTGCCGGCACGCAGCGACGAGCAGCCCCGGGTGATCTTCGATGCGTTTTCGCAGGCGGTTCCGGTGATCGCGACGGACACTCCGGGCAATGCCCAGATCGTTTCGGACGGGGTCAACGGGCACTTGGTTCGTGCCGGCGATGTTCAGGAATTGGCCGAGGCCATCGGCACAGCGTTGTGCAGCGATCTGGAACGGCTCGGGCTTGCCGCGCTGGCGGCCGCCCGGTCCAGCACGCATCGCGAGATGCACGCGCGCCGCGCCGAGGTCTTGCGGGAACTCTTTGCAGATGCCGGGCCGTGACCAGGCGTGATGATTGACCCGACGTCCGGTTTCGGACACCTATTCACCGGATCCGAAAAAGGCGGGTGGGTGGATCATGGCGCGCAAGGCACGGCCTCGGCAAGTGCGGCACCGGCAGGCACTGATCATCTTCGCATTGGTCGGCTGTCTCTATATCCTGGCGCTGTTTCGGGCCGACGGGCCATTCAGGCCGGGCCATCCGCCGCAGACCGGCGAGACGCGGCTGCGTGTCTATCTGACGGGGTACAGCTATTGGGACAACACGCCGCCGGGCTCGGCGATTATCGCCCGGCCGGTCCTGCACAGAGAGGCGGGCGGGACCGGGACGTTCAACGATCCGGTGACGCTGGCTGTGGGGCACCGCAAGGTGGGGGACACCTTCATTCCCGATTATCCGCCGGGCACGCGCTTTTACCTGCCGCGGTTGCGGAAATACGCGATGGTCGAGGACCTCTGCGGCGATGGCGACACGCCGCAACTGGGGCCTTGCCACATCGGCTATCAGGGGCATTCCTGGGTCGACATTTATGTCGGCGGCATAGGACACGATGCCAAGATCGCCGATGCCTGCACCCGGATGATTACCGGCATCCAGCCCGCGATTCTCAATCCCAGGCCGGATTACCCGTCAGAGGCCGGCGAAGTCCTGTCCACGAATTGCGCCACAGGACCTGAGCTCTCGCCGCTGCCGGTGGCGAGACCCGATACTATCGCGCGGCAGAACCTTTTGTGGATGCCGCGCCGTCGATGATTCCGCGCAGATGGTGGGCCAGGGTTTCGACATGCGGCTGCGCCAGCATGGTCAGGTGGCCGCCGGGGACGTCGATGAGATCCAGCCCGCCCGCGGCCACGCCCGCCCAACCCAGGCCGTCCTCGATCGCCTCGGGAGCGTCGAATAGGTTGCGGCTAGCGCGGAACACGGTCAGGCGGCCCGCATAGGGAGCAGGCCGGTAGGCGTCGGCGGCCAGGGTGTTGGCGGCGACGATGGTATCGACATTCGCGGCGACCGGCGCGGTGGCGCCGTTGCGCTGCAAACGGCGCAGGCGGGCCCTTTCCAGGCCATTGCGCAGGCCCTCGTAGCGGTTACGGGCGATCTTTCCCAGGTATCCCGGCCCTTTGCGCGCAAGCTGACGCAAGTGCAGCCCGACGCGCTTTGACGGACCGACCATCGCCCGGCCACCGGGTCCGGCCGCGTCGAAGAACGCCAGCATCTGCACGTCACGGCCGGCGGCGCGCAATTGCTGCGCCAGTTCGAACGCGATGAAGCTGCCCAGCGACACCGCCGTCAGGCAAACCGGCCCGTCCGGGTGGAACCGCTTTATGTCGGCGCAATAGCCGGCGGCGGTATCCCGGACACCCGTCGGCACGCCCTCGGTCAGCGCCCCGACCGTCAGCCCGAAAAGCGGTTGGTCGGGTCCAAGGCAGGCTGCGAGTGGGCGATAGAACGCCTCGTTCGTGCCGAGCACGTGGACGCCGTAAATGGGCGGCCGCTGGCCCTCGGGCTGGATCGGCACGATGTATCGCGGGGTTGCCGCTGCCGCGCCAGGCGCCGAGACGGCGGCCGCGATCTGGCGCGGGCTCGGGCCCGCGTGCAGCGCGGCGATCGACAGGCGGCGACCGTACTGCGCCTCGATGGCGCCGATCAGGCGCACCGCCAGCAGCGAATGGCCGCCGATGTCGAAGAAAGAAGCGTCGGCGTCGGGCGGCGCCGCTCCCAGGACTCCGGCGAAGATGGCCATGATCTGTCGAACGGTTGCGTCGGTTTCGAGCGTGGCGACCCGCGCCGGGCGCGGTGGCGCCGGGCGGGGCAGCGCGTCGAGGTCGATCTTGCCGCCGGGCGTTTTGGGGAACCCGGCGACGACGGTGACGGCGGGGACCATGTGCTTTGGCAGGCGTTCGGCCACGGCCCTGCGCAGGTCGTTTGGGTCCGGCGGATCGGCCGGATTTTCGGGCGTCACCCAACACAGAAGCCGGCTATCGCGGTCGCCGGCCCGGTCGGCGGCGACCAGCGCCAGCGAAACGCCAGGCAGCGCCTCGAGGACGCTTTCCACTTCGCGCGGCTCGATCCGAAAGCCGTTGACCTTGACCTGCCGGTCGGCCCGACCCGCAAAGGCAAGCGTGCCATCGGCGCGCCAGCGCACAAGGTCGCCGGTGCGGTAGGCGCGGGCCTTTGCATCCCCGGCGAACGGGTCGGGCCGGAATCGCGTGGCGGTAAGTCTTGCTTTCCGGAGATAGCCGCGCGCCAGGCACGGCCCGGCCAGCCAAAGCTCGCCCAGCACGCCGCGGGGCGCGAGCGATCCGTCCGGCGCCGCGACATAGGCGCGGCAATGCGGCAGGGGACGGCCGATGGGCACGCTCTCGCCGGCGCGCAGCGCCGTCGAGGCGTCGGGATCGAAGAGCGTCGCGGTGATGGTCGCCTCGGTCGGACCGTATCCGTTCAGGAACCGCAGGCCCGGTTGCATCTGCCGGAATTTCCGCAGCGCGCCGGGCGCAATCGCCTCGCCGCCGGCGATCACCAGACGCACCGATCCGGGCAGGCGCGCGCCCGTGGCCTGCATATGGTCGACAAGCGCGTGCCAGAAGGCCGTCGGCAGGTTCAGCACGGTCAGGCCGTGGCGCGCGGTTTCCTCCAGGAAGGCGCCGGGCGATTCCGCCATCGCCTCGCTACGCAGGACAAGCTGCGCACCGCTGGCCAGCGTCGGCAGGATTTCCTCGATCGAGACGTCGAAGGAAAGGCTGGCAAATTGCAGGACCCGGTCTTCGGGGCAGAGCGCGAACGCTTCGGTGATGGCCGCGACGTGTTCCGTCAGGGCCCCGTGCGGGATCATCACGCCCTTGGGTTTGCCGGTGGAGCCGGAGGTGTAGACGAGATAGGCCAGATCGTCAGGCTTCGGACCCGGCAGAGCAGTGGCAGGCGACGTCCGGGGATGGGACAGCGGCCGGACCGGCAGCGTGTCGACCGCCAGATCGGGCGCCTCCGCCGCATCCGCCACCAGCACGAGCCGGGGGTCGGCATCCTCGAGAATGTGCGCGACGGCCTGTGCCGGATAGGCGGGATCGACGGGCAGAAAGGCCGCGCCGGATTTCAGAACCGCGAGCATGGCCACGACGAAATCCGTCGAGCGTGGCAGCATCAGCGCCACCACCGCGCCCGGCCCGACGGATCGGGCCGCCAATTCCTGTGCCAGCGCGTCTGAACGCACGTTCAGTTCGGACAGGCTCAACTGGCCGGGAATTCCGGCCTGCCGTAAGGCGGGCCGTGACGCCATCGCCTCGCTCGCGCGCCGGAAGCGGTCAAGCACGGTGCCGCGCGCCGGGGCGTGCCGACCGGTCGGGGCGGCCAGGCGCAGCACGTCGTCGCGCTCGCCTGTGGGCAGCATGTCGATCTGTGCCAGCGGCGTGTCACCCGGCAGCGATGCAAGCGCATCGAGTGCTCTGCACGTGTAATCAAGCAAGCGTTGCCCCACCTCCGGCGTGTGAATTGCCGGGTCGTATTCCAGCCGGACAAGGATCTCGGGATCCGCGTAGACCGCCAGCGTCAGCGGCAGCGCGCCTTCTTCCAGCACCTCGATGCGGCGTCGGGTCCACGCGCCGCCGAGCGCCCGCAGGATGCCGTCGACCGAGCCGCGTTCGAATATCACGGCGCTGTCGAACAGTGTGGTGCCGCCAGGCAGACCCGCCCAGGCCGCGATATCCCCAAGCGGCGTGTGCTCGAAGGGACGGGCGGCGACCTGATCGCCGCGAAATCGTGCGATTGTCTTGTCGATGGTGGCCTCGCCGTCCACGGTCAGGCGGGCCGGGATCGTGGTGATGAGGCATCCTGCCATGTCGCGCGCCGAGGGCAACAGGTATCGCCCGGACCGGGTGGTGCCGAACACCGCCTCTTTGCGGCCCGAACAGCGCGCCGTAACCAGCCCCCATGCGGTCATCACCAGGGTGGCGATGCTGCTGTCGGTTGCCTTGGCCCTAGCCTGCAGCGCCCGGCCGGTGCTTGCAGGCAAGCGGGCATCGAGAAGGCGTTTCCGGCCGTCCGACGGCCCGGTATCCGGTGCGCCGAGGTCGATCTGGTTGGGGCCGTCAAAGGCGTCGAGCGCGGATCGGAAATGGTGTTCGGCGGCGGACACATCCTGCGACCGCACCGCGCGACAATGGTCAGCGAAGCGCGGCGGAGGAGTGCCCGGATCGGGCATCGCACCGCTGGCGACGCGCGCTTCATAGGCGTCCAGCGCCTCGCGCAATAGCGCGGTAAAGCTGCGGCCGTCGAGCAGGGCGTGGTGAAAGGTCCAGACCAGGATCGCGTGGCGCGGGCCGATCCGGAACCAGTTGAGCCGCCAATTCGGCGCGCGGGTCAGGTCGACGCCCCGGACCCGGTCCTTGGCCAGCCAGCCGCGCAAGGCCGCTTCGCGGTCGGCGGCGTCCCGATCGGTCCAGTCGAACTCGTGAAAGTCTATCTCGGCCT
>JAHELH010000177.1 GCA_024644285.1 Paracoccaceae bacterium
ACTTCGGTCAGTTGCATCGGCCCTATCCCAGCTTGACGTTGTCGATGCCGACGATCTTGTCGTAGCACCAGTAGAGAAGCAGCACGACCGCCAGCAGGATCGTGCCCAGCGCGGCGGCCAGCCCCCAGTTCAGCGAGGACGAAATGTGATAGGCGATCCGGTTCGAGATGAAGACGCCCTTGGTTCCGCCGACGATCTCGGGGGTGATGTAATAGCCGATCGACAGAATGAAGACGAGGATCGAGCCGGCGCCGATGCCCGGGATCGATTGCGGGAAATAGACCCGCCAGAACGCCGTCCAGTTCGTCGCGCCCAGCGACTTGGCCGCGCGCAGATAACTCGGCGGTATGGTCTGCATCACCGAATACATCGGCAGGATCATGAACGGCAGCAGGATATGCGTCATCGCGATGATCGTGCCTGTCTGGTTGTTGATCATCACCAGCCGGTTCAGATCGTCGACCAGCCCGATCCACACCAGGAAGTCGTTGATCACCCCCTGCTGCTGCAGCATCACCTTCCAGGCCGATGTGCGCACCAGAAGCGAGGTCCAGAACGGCAGCAGCACCAGGATCATCAGAAGGTTCGCCTTGCGCATCGGCAGGTTGGCGAGGATCCAGGCCACCGGATAGCCCAGCAGGATGCAGGACACGGTGATCACCAGCGACATGAACAGCGTGCGCTGGAACAGCGTCAGCAGGATGCGCTTGTCCTCGGGCTGCGCCGCCGCGCCCTCGGGCGTCAGCTGCATGTCGACGGCATTGAGGAAATAGCCCGGCGTGATCTTGCGCGCATGGGTCTGGATCACCCGCCAGGCCTGCGAGCTGGCCCAGTCCTTGTCGATGTCCGCGAAGGCCTCGGTGAAGCTGACCGGCGTGCCCGCGATCTCGGCGGCGGCCGCGGCCTTCAGCATCTCGGCGCGCGGCCCGGAATAGGACGCGACATCCGCCGTCTCAAGGTCGCGCATCAGCGCCGCATAGACCGTTTCCCACGGCTTCTCTTCCGCCGGGTCTTCGCCGTCGGCGAACTGCATGAACATCGCCATCTCGGTATAGACCCGGGCGGTCAGCGGCAGCAGGTCCGCGATCTCGCGGCTTGGCGCAAACCCGTCATCGGCGCGGATCGCCGAGCCGTCCAGAACGCCGACATGCCGCGCCGCCCGGTCCGCGACGTCCTCGGCCCGCGGCGCGTCCTCTGCGCCCGCCATCAACTCGAACCACGCCGCGCCGTCGGCCCAGTCCGGATCGACCTCGCGCAGTTCCTTCAGCAGATCCTTTCCCAGGTCGTCGAGACCGCGCCCACTCTTGCGGAACAGCGACGACATGCCGGTCTGCTCGTAGTTCAGCCGCGTGCCCAGCCTTGTATGCGACTTTGACTCGACCGCCAGGAAAAGGTCGAAATACATCGCCTCGAACACGTCCTCGGGCGGCAGACCGTCGGTGCCGATCTCGACGTCGCGCAGCCGCGCGACGGTGTTGGGCAGCGTTTCGGCGACGATCTCGTTTTCCACCGACCGCCAGAGCATCTGGCCGATCGGCACGATGAACGAGATCATCACGAACAGAAGCAATGGCGCGATCAGCAGCAGCGCCCGGATCTTCTGCGCGCGCAGCGCGCGCTGCAGGCTCTTCTTCAGCGGCGTGCCGTCGGCGGCCAGCATCGGACCCGCCTCGGCCCGGTCGGCGTTGCGCAGCGCGTTGTCCGGCGTCGCGCCGGTGAACTGGTCGGGGCCTGTGGTGCGGGTCTCGGTCATTTCAGGTGCCTTCCACCAAAACGATAGCGCTGTCCGCATGCCTGCGCCGGATCTCGGCCAGCGCCTGATATTCGGGATCGTAATAGGCAGCGCGCGCGGTGTCGAAATCCTTGAACTCGATGATGACGTGACGTTCGAAGGCCGGGCCTTCCGGGGTCTCGCTGTGGCCGCCGCGCGCCTTGAACTCCCCGCCGTAGCGGTCGGTGAAGATCGGAGTGTCCTTGTCGATCAACTCCTGATAGGCCGCCGGATCGGTGACCGTCATGTGGCCTATGATGTAGCCCTTCGGCATCGCGGTCAGATGCCCTCCACGACGATGAACGTGCTGTTTGCGGTGCGGCGCCGGATCTCGGCGACCTGCTGGTAATCGGGGTGGTGATAGGCCTTCTGCGCGGCCCCGTAGCTGGGAAATTCGACGATCACGTGACGGCTTTCGGCCTGGCCCTCGGGTGTCTCGGACTGGCCGCCGCGGACGACGAACCTGCCGCCCAGCCCCTCGATGATGGGCGTGTCCTTCTCGACATATTCCCGGTAGCCCTCGGGGTCGTTCACGGTCACATGCGCGATCCAGTAGCCCTTGGGCATGATCGTCTCCCCGCTGTCTTGGTACGGTAGGGAGGATTTCGACCCACCCTACCGATTGCTTTCTGGCGCAAGGTGGGTCCTGACCCACCTTGCCCATCACTCTATTGCGCGAGCCAGGCCTGGAACTTGGCGTCCAGGTCGTCGCGGTAATCGGCCCACCATCCGTAGTTGTTCACGAAGGTGTCTTCGGCATTGTTGGGATCGGTCGGCATGTGCGGTGCCATGTCGATGCCCAGCTCGGCATGCTGACCGACCAGCGGCGCCGAGGACTGACGCGCCGGCCCATAGCTGATGTACTTGGCCTGGTCGGCGAGGCGCTGCGTGTCGGTGGCGAACTTGACGAAGTGGAGCACCCGGTTCAGCCGGTCCTCCGGCAGACCATCGGGAATGACCCAGCCGTCGAGGTCGAACATCTGCCAGTTCCAGGCCATGCCGATCGGCTGGTTCTGTTCGACGATGCCCGAGAACAGGCGGCCGTTATAGGACGAGCCCATGAAGATCTCGCCGTCGGCGAGAAGCTGGATCGGCTCGGCGGCGGCGGACCACCAGATGGTTTCGTCCTTGATGGTATCGAGCTTGGCAAGGGCGCGGTTCTGGCCTTCCTCGGTCTCGAGCAGTTCGTAGACCTCGTCGTAGGGTACGCCGTCGCACAGCAGCGCCCATTCCATGTTGGCGATCGGCTGCTTGTTCAGCGCGCGCTTGCCCGGATAGGTCTCGATGTCGAAGACGGCGCAGGCGCTGTTCGGCGGCTCGGCGCCGTCCGGCACCATGTCGGTGCGGTAGCCGAACGTGGTCGAGAACACGATCTGCGGGATAAAGCAGTCCGAAACCAGCATGTCGCCGAAATCGTCCGAGGCGGGCGTCCCGTCATTGGCCGGGGCGAGCACCTCGTCGGCGTCGATCTCCATCGCAAGGCCTTCGTCGCACAGCCGGATCGCGTCCGCCGCTTCGACGTCGACCAGGTCCCAAGTGATGTTGCCGGCCTCGTTCATGGCGCGCAGCTTGGCCACGGCCTCGGGCGAGCTTTCGTCCCAGACAATCTCTACATCGGGGAACAGCTCCATGTAGGGCTCGGCATAGGCCTTGGTCTGGCTCGCCTGGTAGGCGCCGCCCCAACTGACGAGGGTGATCTTGTTGGCGCAATTCTCGCACTCTCCAAGGTCGCCATGCGAGCCGGCGAAGGCGACGCCAGCGGTCAGCGCAGCTCCGGTCGTCAGCAAGATAGTCCTGAATTTCATAGTGTTACTCTCCGTTGCAGTTGTCCCGATTGATTGTGCCCCTTCCGTCCCGGGCAGACGTCGTGAAGGGGAATTTCATGGCCGGTCACGCGTCAAGCGCCCGGCAATCCTGCGGGCGCCAGCCGATATCCAGAATCTCGCCGGGCATCAGCCGGCGCTGGTCCGGCGCGTTGCGGGTCTTGACGATGAAATCGTCCTTGCCCGCGACCCGCAGCCGGGTGCGGTAGATGTCGCCCATGTAGATGAATTCCAGCACCTCGGCCTTCAGCGTGTGCGCGTTCTCGGGCAGACGACTGCGGTTGAACTCGACCCGCTCGGGCCGGATCGAGACCAGCGTCCGCTCGCCCACCTCGTTCACGTTCACCGGGATGGTGTCGATGATCGAGCCGTCGTCGAGCCGGACCTCGGCAGTGTAGGCCTCTTTGTCCAGTTTTTCGACCGTGCCCATCAACGTGTTGTTTTCACCGATGAATTGCGCGACAAAGCTGTTCTTGGGCTCTTCGTACAGGATATCCGGCGGGTCGAGCTGCTGGATGCGGCCGTCCTCGAACACCGCGACGCGGTCCGACATGGTCAGCGCCTCGGTCTGGTCGTGGGTGACATAGACCACGGTGATCCCGAGGTTGTCGGCGATGTGCTTGATCTCGAACTGCATGTGCTCGCGCAACTGCTTGTCCAGCGCGCCGAGCGGTTCGTCCATCAGCACCAGTTCCGCCTCGAAGACCAGCGCGCGGGCCAGCGCGATGCGCTGCTGCTGGCCGCCCGACAGCTGCGCCGGGCGGCGGCCGCCGAAGGCGCCCATCTGCACCATGTCGAGCGCGCGCTTGACCTTCTCGTCGCGCGTCGTCTTGTCCATCTTGCGCACTTCCAGCGGGAAGGCGAGGTTCTCGGCCACCGTCATGTGCGGGAACAGCGCGTAATTCTGAAACACCATGCCGATGCCGCGCTTGTGCGGCGAGATGTTGTTGATCTCGCGCCCGCCAAGGCGGATTTCGCCGTGGGTGGCGGTCTCGAAGCCCGCCAGCATCATCAGACAGGTGGTCTTGCCCGACCCCGACGGGCCCAGCATCGTCAGGAATTCGCCCCTACCTATCGACAGGTTCAGGTCCTTGACGACGAGCGTCTCGCCGTCATAGCTCTTCTGCACCCGGTCAAACTCGACGAATGCGTCGTCCGTGCTGGTCGATGCCAAATTGCGCTCCCTGTTTGGGCCGGGCTTTTGTCGCCTTCATCCCCTGGCCGTGATCCAAACAAAACTTCGCAAAAAACGCAACCGGTTCCTTGCGTCGCGCCGGTCCGGCCGCTTCCTGCGGGGCTTAAAGCTCGGTTCCGGCGCCGTCGCCCAGGATCGCGCGTTCGCGCAGGAAGGGATGATGTTTCAGCGCCTCGCGCACCGCCAGCTGCGCCAGCGGCAGCTTGCCCTGCTGGTACAGGATCACGCCCTTGCCCGACAGGGCGCCGAAATGGCGCGGCTCGCGCTTCAGCACCTCTTCGACATCGGCCAGCGAGGCCTCGAAATCGCCGACCAGGAAATACATCGTCGCGCGCTGGTTCCAGCCCTCGGCATAGTCGGGATAGGCCTCGATCAGCCGGTCGAGCTCGGCGATCGCGCCGCGGAAATCATAGGCCTGCCGCCGCTCCAGCGCGGCATCCAGGACCTCTTGCGCCGCGGCGTCGGGCGCGGTGAGCCAGTGCTCCCAGATCTGCGACGACAGTACATCCGCCTCGGCCTGGTTTTCCGCCACGGAAAGCGCCGACATCAACTCTTCATAACCGCGCTGCGCCACCGGCCCGGCGGGCTGGGCCTGCACCGCCAGGCCGAGCAGCAACGCCGCGGACGCGGCGCGAAAGACCGTTGCGAGCCATCTCATGGCCGCAAGTATCGCGCGGAATCGCTGTTCTTCCAAGCCCGGCAGGACCTGCACCGGCCTCTACCCATCGCTCAGCGTCCGGCGCACCGCGTCCTTCCAGGCGGCATAGCGCGCGGC
>JAHELH010000178.1 GCA_024644285.1 Paracoccaceae bacterium
ACGCGCCTATCTGGCGCGTGTGCTGGACGATTGGGTGGCGGCGGACAGTGTCGCCAAAACCGATGTTGCGGCGGAATAGGGTGGCAGAGTCACGCAAAATTCGCGGATTGCCGGACACGGCTCGCCCCCTGAATCGGTCCTTTGCGCCGCCGTGCCATGGAGAGCCGCGACCGCTGACCGCCGCAGTCCTGCGAATCTGGATCGGCCTGGTTCATGGGATTCTGGCCGGCGGCCTGGGCCCGCCGGCGGTCTTGTCATTGTCTGGCCGTCGTGTGCTGCCGGTGTCGTCATGCGCCGTGTTCACTCCGGTCGCAAGGCAAACGTCATGACGCTTTCGCTGACCCTCGCCTGTCTCTGGGCCATCGCCGCCAACGTAATCGCGATGGTGCCGAGCCGCCGCAACCATTGGCCCGCGGCCTATGCGCTGACGGCGTTGGGGATACCGCTTCTGGGCTACATCACCCTGCAGCACGGCCCCTGGATCGCGCTTTTATGCCTGGCCGCCGGGGCGTCGATTCTGCGCTGGCCGGTCTGGTACGCAATTCGCTGGCTGCGCGCCCGGGTGGCCCGTTGAATTGCACCAAATCGATCTGGGGCCCTTTGCGGTGCGTCTCGGCTGCTTGGTGCCCGGCAACCTGATCCGCCATGATCCCGCACGGTGTGGTCGGCTTGCCCTCGGGCCAAAGCCCCGCTAGCAGGGCGCAACCCCGCACCGAGAGCCGACCCACGTGATCGATATCGCCGATCTTCCCGCCACGCGCGGTACGCTGACCCAGAACCGCAGCCTGGCCGATCTGACCTGGCTGCGGGTCGGCGGGCCGGCGGATGTGCTGTTCCAGCCCGCCGACAGCGACGATCTGGCCGCCTTCCTGCACGATCTCGATCCGGCGATCCCGGTCTTTCCTATGGGTGTCGGCAGCAACCTGATCGTGCGCGACGGCGGCATCCGCGCGGTGGTGATCCGGCTGGGGCGCGGCTTCAACGGCATCGAGATCGACGGCGACACCGTCACTGCCGGGGCGGCCGCGCTGGATGCTCACGTGGCGCGGCGCGCGGCGCAGGCGGGGCTGGACCTGACCTTCCTGCGCACCATTCCCGGCGCCGTGGGCGGTGCGGTGCGGATGAATGCCGGGTGCTACGGGACGTACGTGGCCGATGTCTTCGTCGAGGCGCAGGCGGTGACGCGGGCGGGCGAGACCGTCATGCTGACGGCGGAGGACCTGAATTTCCGCTATCGCCAGACCGACCTGCCGGACGGCGCGGTGCTGACGCGGGCCATCTTCAGGGCACCGCGGGGGGACCCCGATGCCCTGGAGGCCAGGATGCAGGACCAGCTGGCCAAACGCGACGCAACCCAGCCGACCAAGGACCGGACGGCGGGGTCGACTTTTCGCAATCCGGCGGGGTTTTCCTCGACCGGACGGGACGATGACCGCCACGATCTGAAAGCCTGGAAGGTGATCGACGATGCCGGGTTGCGCGGGGCGCGGCGCGGCGGGGCGCAGATGTCGGAGAAGCACCCCAATTTCCTGACCAACACGGGTGGCGCAACCGCAACGGACCTGGAAATGCTGGGCGAAGAGGTCCGAAAAAAAGTGTTTCAAAACAGCGGAATTGAGTTACAGTGGGAAGTGATACGGGTGGGGGAAACCGACCCCGGTCGAAAATAACCAAATGGGCCGGAAAAACGGCCCGCACAAAGGCAGTCGTTCGTGGGCGTGTCGAGCAGGACATCCCCGAAAGTCGTGGTACTCATGGGCGGACCCTCGGCCGAGCGCGAGGTGTCGCTTTCCTCCGGGCATGAATGCGCCACGGCGTTGCGGGGCGAAGGATTTGACGTGGTCGAGCTGGATGCCGGCCCGGATATCTGCGCGTGCCTGAAGGAAATCGAGCCGTCCTGCGTTTTCAACGCCTTGCATGGCCGCTGGGGTGAGGATGGCTGCGTTCAGGGGCTGCTGGAATGGCTGCGGGTACCGTACACGCATTCCGGCGTCCTGGCCTCGGCGCTGGCGATGGACAAGGAACGCACCAAGGCGGCCTATCGCGCCGCAGGGCTGCCGGTCGTGGCCAGCGGTCTCTATGCCGCGGACGAGGTGCGCGCCCGCCACGTGATGCCGCCGCCTTACGTGGTCAAGCCGAACAACGAGGGCTCCAGCGTCGGCATCTACATCGTCCACGAGGACACCAACGGCCCGCCGCAACTGAGCGACACGATGCCAGAGACGGTGATGGTCGAGGCCTACGCCCCGGGCCGCGAGATGACCACGACCGTGGTCGGCGACATGGCGCTGACCGTCACGGATATCCTGACCGACGGCTGGTACGATTATGACGCCAAGTACAAGCCCGGCGGCTCGCGCCACGTGCTGCCCGCCGACGTTCCGCAGGAGGTCCACGAGACCTGTCTCGATTACGCCTTGCGCGCCCACCGGGCGCTGGGCTGCCGCGGCGTCAGCCGCACCGATTTCCGCTGGGACGAGGCGAAAGGCCTGGGCGGGCTGATCCTGCTGGAGACCAACACCCAGCCGGGAATGACGCCGACCTCACTGACCCCGGAACAGGCCCAGCATATGGGGATTACATTCGGCGCGCTCTGCCGCTGGATCGTCGAGGACGCATCGTGCAACAGATAGGGATCGAGGATCACCCGAGGCGCCGCGATCCGGCGCCGTCGCGCTGGGCCTTCCGGTTCCAGCGGCTCTGGCTGACACCGTTGTTTCGCACCACGTTGCGGGTCGGCGTGCCGATCCTCACGGTCGCTTTCTTTGCCGGCTGGTACTTTTCCGAGGCGGCCAACCGCGAGGCGCTGCGCGACAAGATCGCCGAGATCCGGGCGTCGGTCGCCGAGCGGCCGGAATTCCAGGTCAAGCTGATGGCCATAGACGGCGCCTCGGAAGAGCTGAGCGCCGACATTCGCGAGGTGCTGCCGGTCGATTTCCCGATCAGTTCGTTCGATCTGGACCTGGAGCAAATGCGGGCGGTGGTCGAGCAACTCGACGCGATCGGGGCGGCAAAGCTGCGCATCCGCCCCGGCGGCATCCTGCAGATCGACGTGACCGAGCGTGTGCCGGCCGTCGTCTGGCGGCTCGGCCGCGCAATCGAGCTGCTGGACGCGACCGGGCGCCGGGTGGCCGCGATATCGCGGCGCTCGCAGCGGCTGGACCTGCCGCTGGTCGTGGGCGAGGGCGCGGATGCCGCCGTGGCCGAGGCATTGCGGCTGGTCGCGGCGGCGGTGCCGATCGAGGACCGGCTGAGGGGGCTGGTCCGGGTCGGCGCGCGGCGCTGGGACCTGGTGCTGGACCGCGAGCAGCGGATCCTGCTGCCCGAAAACGGCGCGGTCGAAGCGCTGGAACAGATGATCGCCCTGGATCAGGCGAAGGATCTTCTGGCCCGCGATCTTGTCGCCGTCGACATGCGCAATGCACGGCGGCCGACGCTGCGCATGGCCCCGCCGGCAGTCGAGGAGTTGCGCCGGATCAAGGCTTTGGAAATTGGAGAAAGCGATTGATGACCGATTTGTACCAGACGCAGAGGGCGATGCGGAACATGCGTCTGGCCGCAATGCAGCGCGGTGTGGTGGCCATCCTGGACATCGGCACATCCAAGATCGCCTGTCTGGTTCTGCGCTTTGACGGAGCCGAAGCCTATCGCGAGCCGGACGGCATCGGCAGCCTGGCAGGGCAAAGCGCCTTTCGGGTGATCGGCGCGGCCACCACCCGGTCGCGCGGCGTGCGCTTTGGCGAGATCGACGCGATGCAGGAGACCGAACGCGCGGTGCGCACCGCAGTGCAGGCGGCGCAGAAGATGGCCAATGTGCGCGTCGACCACGTGATTGCCTGCTTTTCCGGCGCCGAGCCGCGCAGCTATGGCCTGGCGGGCGAGATCGAGCTGCAGGACAGCACCGTCAGCGAGCACGACGTCGCGCGGGTGCTGGCCTCTTGCGAGGTACCGGACTTTGGCGAGGGCCGCGAAGTGCTGCATGCCCAGCCGGTGAACTTCGCGCTGGACCACCGCGCCAGTCTTGCCGATCCGCGCGGCCAGATCGGCAACCGGCTGGCCTGCGACATGCATCTCTTGACGATCGACGCGGATGCCATCGAGAATCTGCTCTACTGCATCAAGCGCTGCGACATGGAACTCGCGGGCATTGCTTCGTCGGCCTATGCCAGCGGCATATCGAGCCTGGTCGAGGACGAGCAGGAGCTGGGCGCGGCCTGTATCGACATGGGCGGCGGGTCGACCGGTCTGTCGATCTTCATCCGCAAGCACATGATCTACGCCGACAGTGTCCGGCTGGGCGGCGACCACGTGACCCAGGACATCTCGAAGGGCCTGCAGGTCTCGCTGAACGTGGCCGAACGGATCAAGACATTCTACGGCGGCGTCGTGGCCACCGGCATGGACGACCGCGAGATGATCGAGCTGGGCGGCGATACCGGCGACTGGGAGCATGACCGGCGCACCGTCAGCCGTTCCGAGCTGATCGGGATCATGCGGCCTCGGGTCGAGGAGATCTTGGAAGAGGTGCGCGCCCGGCTGGACGGCGCCGGGTTCGAGCACCTGCCGAGCCAGCAGATCGTCCTGACCGGCGGGGCGAGCCAGATCCCGGGCCTCGACGGGCTGGCGCCGAAGATCCTCGGCAACAACGTGCGCATCGGCCGGCCTCTGCGGGTCCAAGGTTTACCGCAGGCCGCAACGGGGGCAGCCTTTGCCTCGTGCGTGGGGCTCAGCCTGTTCGCGGCGCATCCGCAGGACGAATGGTGGGACTTCGAGATGCCGATGGACCGTTACCCGGCGCGGTCGCTGAAACGGGCGCTGAAATGGTTCAAGGATAACTGGTAACCTCAAGATATGGGTAAAATGGCGACATCAGGTCTAAATTGGCGTATCTATCCCCAGATTTTGTGGCAAAACTGTGGCTTTTTAGGTGACTGTGACGCTATGAAGCGGTAGTTTGGACTTCAACGAGGAGAATTCGGCCGCAAGGGCCGGAGGCAGCAAGCAGGCGGACGACATCATGACATTGAACCTAACCATGCCCGAGCGGGAAGACCTCAAGCCGCGGATTACCGTCTTCGGCGTGGGCGGCGCTGGCGGCAACGCCGTCAACAACATGATCGAAAAGGAACTGCACGGGGTCGATTTCGTCGTCGCCAACACCGATGCACAGGCACTGGCCCAGTCCACTGCGCCGGCGCGCATCCAGATGGGCGTGAAGGTGACCGAGGGGCTCGGCGCCGGGGCGCGCGCCAGCGTCGGGGCCGCTGCCGCCGAGGAAAGCATCGAGCAGATCGTCGATCACCTGGCCGGTGCGCATATGTGCTTCATCACCGCGGGCATGGGCGGCGGCACCGGAACGGGCGCCGCGCCGATCATCGCCCAGGCCGCGCGCGAGCTGGGTGTGCTGACCGTGGGCGTGGTGACCAAGCCGTTCCAGTTCGAGGGCGGCAAGCGGATGAAGCAGGCCGATGACGGCATCGACGCTTTGCAGAAGATGGTCGACACGCTGATCATCATCCCGAACCAGAACCTGTTCCGCC
>JAHELH010000179.1 GCA_024644285.1 Paracoccaceae bacterium
GTCCAGCGGCAGCAGATCGCCCGCCTTCAGCGCCGTGACGCGCGACAGCGACAGCCGTGGGCGGCACAGCACCGCCTCCAGCCAGGCCGGACTGCCCAGGACCATGCCGCGCAGCTGCAGCGTGAAGTCCGAGGGGCCGGCACCGGGCGCTGTCGTCTCGACGACGCTCGGCAGCAACAGGTGCAGCGCGCCGGTCTTGGCGCCATTGGCGAAGTCCAGCCCAGCGACGTAATGCACGTGCTCGGCGTCGCGCAGCGTCAGGATCGCGGCGCGCAGGTCGGCGATGCGGCCGCGGCTGACAAAGCCCGCCACCGGCGGCGGCTCGGGACAATCGGCCGACAAGGCCGCGAACCCGATCAGCACGGTGTCGAGGAATTCGGTCACCAGCATCGCATCGGTGCCCGTCGGCCTGCGGTCGGCAGCCGCGCCGGACAGCACACGCCCCATCGTCTGCGCCTCGATCATCGCCGCCACAGCCTGCGGACAGAACGCTGCCAGCCCGACCGCCATGCCGGCCGGGCCGCACGCCTCGAGCCGCAACAGCAGGCAGGGCTCGGGCAGCGCCGCGATCAGATCCTCCGGCGAACCGCGGCTTTCGGACAGGTCGGTCGGGGCGACGGCGCAGCCCAGCGCCTGCTCGGCGGCCCGCGCGACCGCGAAGCGCATCGCCTTTTTCGGCGTCATCACGGCCAGCACCGGGCCTGGCCGCGCCGCGCCGGCCTTGCGCCGCATGACTGATTGTTCCGCTGCTTCGGCCATCGCCCCAGTAGTGCCAGAGCCGTGTTACAAAAGGGTTTACTCGGCAGCCTTCGCCACCGCCTTGGGCAGGCTGACCCGGAACGCCGCGCCGCCCTGCCCGGGCAGGTACACGATGGCCCCGCCCAGCTTGTCCATGATCTCGCGGCAGATCGCCAGGCCCAGCCCGGCGCCGCCGGCGCGCGACTGGTCGGTCAGCCGCGCGAACTTCTCGAAGATCACCCCCTGGCTCGGTGCCGGAATGCCCGACCCGTTGTCGATGAAATCCACCACCACCGCCCCGTCGCGCCGCGCCACGGCGATGCGCAACTCCGGCAGGGCGGCATCGCAGTACTTGCGCGCATTGGCGATCAGGTTGATGAACACCTGCGCCAGCCGGTCGGGATCGGTCACCAGCGCCACGTCCTCTGCCCCCGGCGCGCGGCGGATCCGCAGCGGCCGCTCGCCCCGCCCCGAGGCCGAGGCCGACACAGCGCGCTCCAGCACCGCAGCCAGGCTGGTCTCCTGCCAGTTCAGCGTGACCTGGCCGTTCTCCAGCACGCTCAGATCCAGCAGATCGTCCAACAGCCGCGTCAGCCGGATCGCCTCGTCGTGAATGATCGTGGAAAACTTCTTCTGGTCGGCCTCGGACATCGGACCATCGGCCATCAGGATCTCCGAAAACGCCCGGATCGAGGTCATCGGCGTGCGCAGCTCGTGGCTGATCTGGCTGAGAAAGGCGTCTTTCTGGATCGACAGCGCCGTCAGCTTCTCGTTGGCGTCGCGCAATTGCCGCGCGGTGCGGCCCAGCTCCTCGGACTTGGCCTTCAGCTGGCTGGAATATTCCAGCATCTGCGCGGTCTCGTCGGCCACCGCCATCAGGTCCTCGACCGACACCGACGCGCCGCCGGTGATCTGGCCGACCATGGCATGCGCCGTCGCCGCGCCGACCGAGCCGGCCAACTCGCGCTCCAGCGTCTCGACGAATTCCGGCGTGGTGTCGGGCAGATATCCCGCCTTGCCCTGGCGCTGCGCGGCGCGCTGGAACATCGCCTGCGCCTCGGCCGGGCCGAGGATGCGCTGCGACATGATCAGCAGATCCTCCGCCTCCGCCGCGCCGCGCGTCATCCCCGGCGCGCTTTTCGAATGGTCGAAGACGTTGACGAACTGCGCCCCCTGCAGCCGCTCCAGCGGCGCGGGAAATCCCATCAGCGAGACCGCGAAGAACGCCACGGTGTTCAGCGTCATCGACCAGAACACCGCATGAACCACCGGGTCCAGCGTCTCGACCCCGAACAGTGCCTGCGGCCGCAGCCACTCGACGCCCCAGGGCCCGTCCTGCAGCACGCTCGCGGGCAGCAGAAGGCTGCCGCCGAAGCTTGGCAGGAACAGCGTGTAGGCCCAGACCGCGAAGCCCAGGACCAGCCCGGCCGCCGCGCCGTTGCGCGTGGCCCCGCGCCAGAACAGCCCGCCGATCAGGGCCGGCAGCACCTGCGCCACGCCGGCGAACGAGATCAGCCCGATCGCCGCCAGCGCCGTGCCGCCGCCGGAAAAGCGGAAATAGGCGTAGCCAAGCGCCAGGATCGCCGCGATGCTCAGCCGCCGCGACAGGATCACCGCGTTGCGCACGTCGCCCGACATGCTGGCGCCGCCGCGCCGCGCGCTCAGCCAGATCGGCATCACGATGTGGTTAGACACCATCGTCGACAGCGCGATGGCCGCGACGATCACCATCGAGGTTGCGCTGGAGAACCCGCCCAGAAAGGACAGCATCGCCAGCTTGCCCTGCCCAAGCTCCAGCGGCACGGTCAGCACGTAAAGGTCCGGGTTCGCCCCCGGCAGCACGCCAAGCCCGACCACCGCGATCGGGATCACGAACAGGCTCATCAGGAACAGGTACAGCGGAAACGCCCAGGCGGCGACAGCGATGTGCCGCTCGTCGGCGTTCTCGACGACCATCACCTGGAACATCCGCGGCAGGCACAGGAACGCCGCCGCCGACAGGAAGATCAGCGTCGCCCAGCGCCCGCCGGCCAGCTGCAGCTCGGCGATCTCCGACGCCTCGATCCGGGCGACGATGTCCGCCGGACCGCCCGCCACGCCCCAGACCACGAAGATGCCCACCGCCAGAAGCGCGATCAGCTTGACCACCGCCTCGACCGCGATGGCGGTGACCACGCCGTGATGGCGCTCGTTGACATCGAGGTTGCGGGTGCCGAACAGAACCGTGAACAGCGCAAGGCCCACCGCCACGTACAAAGCCGTGGCGTTCAGGTCGCGCACGTTCAGCATCGCCGGCGTGTCGTTGGAAAAGACCGAGAACGACAGGCTGACCGACTGCAATTGCAGCGCGATATAAGGCGTGGTCCCGATCACCGCCAGCAGCGTGACGATCACGCCCAGCAGGTTCGACTTGCCGTAGCGGCTCGAGATCATGTCGGCGATCGAGGTGATCCGCTGCGACCGGCCGATGCGCACCAGCTTACGCACCACCCAGATCCAGCCGATCATCACCAGCGTCGGGCCCAGATAGATCGTGACGAATTCCAGTCCCGAGCGCACCGCGTAGCCGACCGCGCCGTAGAACGTCCATGCCGTGCAGTAGATCGACAGCGACAGCGTGTAGACCAACGGCGACCGCAGCCAGCCGCCCGCCCCCTGCCGGGCGCGCTTCTCCGCGACGAAGGCGATGGCGAAGAGGAACGCCACATAGGTCAGGCAGACCGCGACAAGGACGTTGATGCCGATCATTCGGCCCCGTCCCGGTCCTTTGCCGCATCGGTCCCGCGCGACAGCGCGCGCGACAGCACGAAGGCGCACACGATCAGGCCGAACCAGGCCGCGAAGACATAGATCGAGGTCCCGGCCGTTCGCGCGGTATCGGTCTTGTCCGGCGCCAAGAGCAGCGGCACCAGGAACAGCAGCAGCCCCACGACCGGCAGCAGCCTCGCCGCGTCCGTCAGGCGGCGGCGCCGGTAGCTGCGGCGCTCCAGGAAGACCGGCGCGGGGCGCTCGCTCACGGCGCCACCAGCGCGCGCACCGCGTCCAGCACCTCGGCATTGGCAAAGGGCTTGGTCATGAACCGCGACGCGCCGTAGCGCTCGGCCATCTCGCGGTCGCGCTTCTGGCCGCGCGCGGTCAGCATCAGCACCGGCAGCGCCTGCGTGCCGGGATCGGCGCGCAGGTCCTGCAGGATGTCGAACCCCGAGCGGTTGGGCAACTGCACGTCCAGGATCACCACGTCCGGATTGCGCCGGGCCACCTCGGCCACGGCGGTCCTGCCGTCGGCATGGGTATCGACCCGCCAGCCGTCGCGCGACAGGATGAAGCTGATCGCCTGGATGATGTTCGGCTCGTCCTCGATCAGCAGGACACGTTTGGTCATGCCCGGCGCCTCCCTGATGTCGCGCGCGTTTCTCCCCGGGACGGACTATCGCCGTTGCACGGATGCGTGTCAAAACAAGTCGCCGCCTGTCCGGGCCGCGATCGCTAGCCCGGATCGACCAGCACCGACGGCTCGCGGCGGACCTCGCAGCGCGCGCGCGGGCAAATGCGGCAGCTCGTGCCAACCTTCTGTACCGGCTGGCCGTCCGTCGCGACCCGGTCCGCCGGGATGATCAGCATCGTCGCCTCGAAGACCGGCGGCCGGTCATAGCCGGCGCCCGCCAGCGGCTGGGCCACGGCGTAGGTCAGAAACCGGCTGGCGTCGCGCCCGGCCATCTCCACGATGGCGCGCACCGGGACCATCGGGCGGCCCAGCGCCTGGAAGAGCGGCCAGAGCGGACAGGCCGCGCCATGGGTCGGCAGCGCGAAACCCTCCGCCGGCTTGCGGAAGGTCAGCGTGCCCGATCCGTCGCAGACCACCAGGCCGGTGCGCGGCTGTCCCTCGGCCTGCGGCAGGGCCGCGATCCGGCGCAGCACGGCGGCCAGATCGGCCCCGAACCGCCCGGCAAGCTGCAGGGGGTCGCAGTCGGCGGCCGCCGCGGAAAAGTCTGGCAGCGGCAGCTTCTCGGCATCGGCGCGATAGCGCTGCAGCACACGCTCCGCCAGGTCCCGAGCGGCGGCGCTCTTGATCTGCGGCGCATCGCGCAGCACCGCCTCGACGCCGGCCAGCGGCGCGCGCTCCAGCTCTGGCAGGTGATATCCCCGCGACTCCAGCCACATCTCGACCTCGTCCTGCGGCGACCGCGCGCCCAGCGCGGTGTCGGACGCCTCGTCGAGATAGGCCACCAGCGCCTGCGCGCTGTCGGCCAGGCGGGTGCTGTCCTCGGCCAGGTTGCGGTGGAAGCGGTCGCGCCACGCCCCGGCGATGTCCTCTGTCTCGACCAGGATCGAGGCGGTGGCGTTGATCGCGGTGACGCTGCTGAGCAGATCGTGCAGCGAGGCCGCCAAATGCGGGTCGTGCGCCAGGCGGTCGGTCAGGGTCTCGACGCTGTGCTCCAGCGCCGCGATTTGGCGCCGCTGCGACACGATCAGACCGGCCCAGCCGGCGAACTGGCCGGCGAACTCGTCGATCCGGTCCAACTCGGCTTCGCTGTCCGGCACCCAGTCGGACGCCTCGCGCAGCGCCGCCAGCAGCGTCGCCTCGGCCCCCTCGGCCAGTTGGGCCGGATCGATCTCCAGCGCGCGACCCAGTTTCACCAGCAGTTTGCCGCCGATTCTGCGCTTATTGTGCTCGATCAGATTCAGGTAGGCGGGCGAGATCCCGACCGTTTGCGCTAACGCCGTTTGCCTCAGCCCTTGCGCGATCCGCCGTTCGCGGATCCGGCTGCCTGTCAA
>JAHELH010000180.1 GCA_024644285.1 Paracoccaceae bacterium
GGACGCATCGCGTGCGCGACGCGTACCCTTGGCGGCGCGGATCGGGCAGAGACAACGTTGCCGCGTCACCCCTCTGGGCTGCCACCGGACCGCCTTGCGCTGCGCCCCCTCAGGCGCCTCCAAAAGTGAAAACTCAGCGCTTGGACTTCCCACCCTTGCCGCCTTTGGTCGCGACCGCCCGCGCCCGCGCGGCGGCGGCGCGGATTTCCTCGGCGATCTCCTCGGCCTCGTCGGGTTCGAAATCCATCGGGATCTCGACGCCGCCGCCCTCGACGTAAAGCCGCACCATCCCCTCGCTGGTCGGCCCGATCTGAAGGTTGGCCTCGATCTCGTTTTCGCTGTTGATCCCCATGACGCCTGGTCTCCGCGATGGCTTCCCTGGCGGCGTACCGGCTTGGCCGGCGCCGTGCAAGGACTTGGCGCGCAGGCGTGGTCGGGTCATGCTGCCGTCATGATCGACGGAGACATCGAGCTGCGCGACCTGGCCACCGGCGACGCCGGCTGGCTGGTGCAGCAGCATGCCGAGCATTATGCGAAAAGCGATGGGTTCGACGCCAGGTTCGAGGCGCTGGTGGCGGAGATCCTCGCCGATTTCATTCGCAACCGCGACCCGGCCACCGACCGCGCCTGGATCGCCGCGCGCGGGGTCGAGCGGCTGGGCAGCATCTTCTGCGTCCGCGACGACGACACCGCCGCCAAGCTGCGGCTCTTCTACCTGGTGCCCGAGGCGCGCGGCACCGGGCTGGGGCGGCGCCTGCTGGAGGCCTGCATCGGCCACGCCCGTGCCTGCGGCTTCCGAGAATTGCGGCTCTAAACCCACGAAAGCCACCGGTCGGCGGGCAGGCTGTACGCCGCCGCCGGGTTCGAGATGACGGCGAGCGAGCCGGTGCGCGATTTCGGGCAGGAACTTGTGCGGCAGAACTGGCGGCTGACGCTCTGAACCCTTGCAATCGTCCGGGTCCCTCGGTATCTGACCCGGCAGTGCCGCCTTAGCTCAGTTGGTTAGAGCGCTGGATTGTGGATCCAGAGGTCCCCTGTTCAAGCCAGGGAGGCGGTACCATCCCGGACAGGACATCGGATGGCGCGGCGTCAGCCCGGCCGGTACGCGCGATTGGCTTCCGGGTCCTCGGTCGCGTGGTCCAGCGACGCCAGATCGTCCCACAGCGCCTGCGGCAGGTCCGCCGCCGCCCAGTCCAGCGTCTCGGCCACCCGCTCGGGCTTCGACACGCCGACGATGGTCGAGGTGATCCGCGGGTCGCGCAGCGAGAAGGCCAGCGCCGCCGCGCCCGGCGCGACGCCGTGGCGGGCGCAGGCGGCCTCGACCCGGCGCACCGGCTCCAGTGCGGCGTCGTCGGCCTCCTGGTAGGTCACGCGCGGCATTTCGGCGCTGCCCTTGGCCAGCACCCCGCCGGCATAGGGCGCGGCGTTCAGGATGGCGATGCCTTGGGAATGCGCGTAGTCGAACATCGCGTCCGCCGACCGGTTCAGAAGCGTGTAGCGGTTGTGGCTGATCAGCGCGTCGAACGGCCGGTCGCGCAGGATCGGGAACATGATGTCGATGCGGCCCATGGCCAGCCCCACGGCCTGCGCCAGCCCTTCCTCCTTCATCGCGAACAGCGCGTCGAGCGCGCCGTCCTTGCCGGTGATCTCAGTGAGGTCGCGGGCATGTTCGGGATCGTGCAGGTGCAAAAGCGGGATGCGGTCGAGGCCCAGCGCGGTCAGGCTTTCCTCCAGCGACGCCCGCGCGCGGGCGGCGTCGAACCGGCCGGTCTCCATGTCGCGGTCCAGCTTGGTGGACAGGACGAAGCCCTCGGGCAGCCCGCCGCGGTCGCGGATCACCGCGCCGATGCGCTCCTCGCTGCGGCCGAAGCCGTAATTGCGCGAGGTATCGAGGAAGTTTACCGGGCCGTCGAAGATCGCCTCTACCGTCGCGCGGGCGCGGTCCTCGCTGACCGCGTAGCCGTAGGTGTCGGGCATGTCGCCCAGCGCCGAGGTGCCGAAGCAGAGCGGCGTGACCTGCAGACCGGTCTCGGCCAGGGATCGCTTTTGCATGGGGGTCCTCCTCAGATCGAGCCGGCCTCGACCATGTAGTTGTTGGCGCTGCACATCGCCGCGTCGTCGGAGGCCAGGAACACCACCATCCGCGCGACATAGACCGGCGCGATCAGGTCGGGCAGGCATTGCCGCTGGCGATGCCTTTCCAGCGCCTCGGGCGTGGCCCACAATTCTTTCTGCCGCTCGGTCATGATCCAGCCGGGCACGACGGTGTTGACGCGGATGCGGTGCGGGCCGAGGTCGCGGGCCATGGTTCGGGTCAGCCCGTGCACGGCGGATTTGGCGGTGGCGTAGGCGGGAAAGCCGCCGCCGGCCTCCCACCAGGAATTCGAGCCGACATTCACGATTGCGCCGCCGCCGGCCGCGATCATGCCCGGCGCCACCGCCTGGATCGCGAAGAACATGTGGCGCAGGTTGGTGGCCATGCGCTCGTCCCAGTAATCCGGGGTCACGTCGGCCCAGTCGTGCCGGTCGTCGCGGGCGGCGTTGTTGACCAGGACCTGTGCCGGTCCGATCCGGTCCGTCAGCCGGTCGAAGGCCGCGCGCAGCGCGCCGATATCGCGCAGGTCGCAGGTCTCGAAAGCGATCTCGCCCGCGGTGGTCTCGGACAGCCGCGCGCTCGCCGCGGCGTCAAGGTCGACGAAGCCTGTGCGTGCGCCCTGCGCGGCGAAGGCCTGGACGATCTCGGCGCCGATGCCCGAGGCGCCGCCGGTGACAAAGACCGTCTTGCCCTTGAGGCTGGGATAGGTGGCGAAGTCGGGCATGCGAAATCCTGTTCTGAAAATAGGAAGGCGGCGGCGCGGATGCCGCGCCGCCGCCCCGACTTAGACCCTTACTGCACGCAGCTGTCGATGTTCTCGTTGGTGCAGACGTCGAGCCCGGTGTAGATCGGGTCGTCGACCGACTTGCCCTCGGCGATGTCCTTGAGGATGTACATCGCCTTGTAGCCCATCTCGAACGGACGCTGGCCAACCAGGCCGTTGCCCAGACCTTCCTTGGTCTGCTCGAGCTGCATCGGCAGCGTGTCGGCGACGACGATGGTCATCTCACCGCTCGCCATCTTGTCCTTGTAGGGCTCTGCCGCCTGGCGATAGGCGTTGTCGAACCACTGGGTGAAGGCGCCGGTGGACAGGAACGCGGTCAGGTCGGGGTTGGCCGCCAGGATGTCGGTCATGCCCTGCACGGCCACGTTGCCGTCGTCGTTGGTCACCAGCGGGCAGCCCGAGATTTCGGTCCAGCCGCCTTCGCCCGCCAGCGCCTTGCCCGGCGGATCGCCGAGATCCATGCCGGAAAGCGCCTCACGCGCGCCCAGCAGGCGCTCGTTGTGGTTCGCCGCCGCCGCGCCGCCGGTCTGCAGGCAGATGGTGCCGCCGTCCGGATGCCGCGCCTTGACGATCTCGGCGAGGTTCCTGCCGATGTCGTAGTTGAAGGTGCCGACATAGGTCGTGCGCAGCGCCTTGTCCTCGGTCAGCAGGTCGCTGTCCCAGGTCATCACCGGGATGCCGGCATCGGCGGCGGCTTTCAGTACCTTGGCCATGGCCGGCGCGTTCGACGGCGCAACCGCGATCCCGTCGACGCCCTTGGTGATCAGGTCCTGAACGATCTGGATCTGCTCCAGCTCGGTGTGCTCGCCCGGGCCGATATATTCGCAGGTCACGTCGGCCAGTTCTTCCTGGGCCTTGTAGCAGCCGTCGCGGGCCAGGTCGAAGAACGGGTTGTTCATCGCCTTGGGCACCAGCGCGAAGGTGTACTCGGCTGAGGCCGCCACCGGCAGAAGCGCCGCCAGTGCAGTCGCTGTCAGTAATCTCTTCATATTATCCTCCCTAGGTTTTGAAGAGTAGAGTTTGAGGGCTATTTGCCCCCGCGATTGCGGATCTGTTCCAGAAGCACCGCGAGGATCAGGAACAGGCCGACAAAGAATTGCTGCCACAGCGCCGGGATCCCGGCCAGCAGCAACGAGTTTCGGATCAGCTCGACAAGGGCCGCGCCGATGGGCGCGCCCAGCGCATAGACCACGCCGCCCATCAGGTTGGCGCCGCCGATCACCGTGGCCGCGATCACGTTCAGCTCGTAGGTCACGCCCATGCCGTTGGTGGCCGAGCCGGTGTAGCCGATGAACATGAAGGCCGCGAGCCCGGTGCACATCGAGCAGACCATGTAGACCGAGACGATCATCCGCTCGACCGGGATACCGGCAAGCTTCGCCGCCTGCGCGTTGCCGCCGATGGCGATCACCCAGCGTCCCCATCTCGAGTAGCGCCAGACCCACCAGAAGATCGCGACCAGCACGATCAGCACCCAGACCACGTTCGGCACACCCAGCATGCTTTCGCCGCCGATCCATTCGAACAGGTCCGAGTCGGGGCCGAACTCGTAGATCATCTTGTTGTCCGACAGCACCATCGCGATGGAGCGCGCCATGGCCAGCATGCCCAGCGTCACCACGAAGGGCGCCATTCGCAGATAGGCGATCAGCACGCCGTTGATGAAGCCGACGATGGCGGCGGTGGCCATGCAGGCGATGAAGCCCGCCTCGATCCCCCAGCCCGCCTGCATCGTCAGGCCGAGCGTGATGGCGCACAGCCCCAGAAGCGAGCCGACCGAAAGGTCGATCCCGGCGGTGCAGATCACCGCCGACATGCCCAGCGCCATGATCCCGAAGAACGCGAAGTTCCGGGTGATGTTGAACATGTTGCGCTCGGTCATGAAGGCGTCCGAGACGAAGGTCATGACGAAGCCGATGGCGAAGATCGCCATCAAGACCCAGAACGGCTGGGTCCGCATCACGGCCGCGATCCCCGACACCTCCTGGCGTTCGGTGATGCTGTGGTCGATGGCCGCGTGGTCCATCTTGTCCAACTCGTCGGCAGGTCCGTGCCCGGGATGTACGCGAAGCTCCTGGTCCGTCGGTGTATCGGTCATGCCGCTTCAATCGCTCCGATGATGAGACCCGTCACCTCTTCCGGGCTGGTTTCCTTGATCCGCTTGTCGGCCACCTTCATGCCGCGCCTCAGCACCGCGACGCGGTCGCAGACCTCGAAGACGTCGGGCATCCGGTGGCTGACCAGGATCACCGCGTGACCGGTATCCTTCAGCCGCTTGATCAGCGCCAGCACCTCGGCCACCTGGCGCACCGAGATCGCCGCCGTGGGCTCGTCCATCAGCACAAGCTTGGGGTCGCTGAGCCGGGTGCGGGCAATCGCCACCGCCTGGCGCTGGCCGCCGGACATCTGCTGTACCAGGTCGCGCGGGCGGGTTTCGGATTTCAGCTCGGCGAACAGCTCGCCGGCGCGCTTGTACATCGAGGAATAGTCGAGCATCGAGAAGATGCCGATCTTCTTCCTCAACTCGCGGCCCAGATAGACATTGGCCCCGGCGGTGAGATTGTCGCACAGCGCGAGGTCCTGGTAGACGATCTCGATCCCCGCCTCGCGCGCGTCGATGGGCTTGTGGAA
>JAHELH010000001.1:0-10313 GCA_024644285.1 Paracoccaceae bacterium
CGGCAGAGCCACAAGATGTCGAACGCGCAGATGGTCGACCACATCGTCGAGCAGGTCGAGAAGAAGGCGGCGGAACTGGATGCAGAGGCGCTGGCGAGCGATCAGGCGGCCGAATAGGTACGGCGCCGGGGCGGCCTATTGGCCGCGGATCTGGGCCACCAGGTCCTGCATGCCTTCCAGCGGCACGTAGCCGCGCAGCATCTGGTCCTCGAAGACGAAGCTGGGCGTGCCGTTTATCTTCAGGATCTGCGCCAGTTCGCGGTTCTTCGCGATGATCGTTTCGGTGATCGGGCTTTCCATCTCGAAGAGGATCGCGTCGGTGTCCAGTCCCATCTCGTCCGACATCTGGGTCAGCGCCGCCTCGGTGACATCGCTGCGCAGAGCCATGAGGTTGTCGTGGACCTTGGAATAGGCCTCGTCGCCCTCCACCGCCTTCACCGCGATGGCGAAGCGCGAGGCGAGAACAGATTGATCGCCCAGGATCGGAAACTCCTTGACCACCAGCCGGATGTTGCCGTCGCGGGCGAGCAGTTCCTTGACCTCGGGGAAGGCGCGCTTGCAGTAGCCGCAGCGGTAGTCGAGGAACTCGACCACGGTCACGTCGCCTTCGGGGTTGCCGCCGATCCAGGAATAACCGTCCTCGAAGATCGCGTCGGCATGCTCGGCGATCAGCGCGGTGTCGCCGGCCGCGGCCTCGGCGGCCTGGCGCTGTTCCAGCACCCGGATCGCTTCCAGCAGAACTTCGGGGTTTTCCATCAGGTAGCTGCGGACCTCGGCACGGAAGGCGGTGCGTTCCGCCTCGGACATCGACGCCACGTCGAAGGCCGCAAGCGGCGTCGCGACAAAGGCGGCGAGCGTGGCGGCGGTGCTAAGTGTGCGGAGCATTGGCATTTTCCCTTGCATCATCATCCTGCGCGTTTGGCGGCGTTTAACACATCTTGCGCACGGTTCCACCCCGCAGAGCCACGGGGCAATTGATCGACGGCGCGTTTCGCGTGCACACCGGCGGTTTCCAGCTTGCCCAACAGGGCGTAGCGCTCGGCCGTGGCCAGCGAGGCCATCCCGTTGTTGCCGCTCTTGGCGTAGGCGACGGCGAGATCGCGCAAGAGCCGCGGGTCGGTGCCGTCGCGGCTGCGCGCCTGTTCCAGCGCCGACAGCGCCCGGCGATTGCCGTCGGCGGTTTTCAGCGCCAGGAGCGCGCGGCCGTATCCCGCCAGGATCAGCGCATCGCGCGGGGCGAGGTTCACCGCCCGGCCATAGGCGTTGACGGCGGCTGCGAAATTGCCGGATTCCAGCAGGATTTGCCCGCGAAGCTCGTGGTAGAAGGGGTCGTTTGGGCGCATCGCGACAAGGCGGTCGATCTCTGCGATGGCCTCTTTGCGTTTCGGGATCCGGTGCAGCGCGATGGCGCGGGTCAGCGTGGCGATCTCGGAGCCGTCCTTGCCGGCCTTGCGCAGCGAGCGCGCGGGATTTCCCACGAAGGCGTCGAGCTTGGCGCGGGCACGGGCGAACCAGTAATTGGCCGTCGGGTCGGGCCTGGCGTTGCTGGCATAGGCGGCGGCATAGCCCCTGACCGCACGGATGCGGTCGCGGCTGAGCGGATGGCTGCGGACATAAGGATCCTGGCGGCCCACCGACAGCAGCTCCTGGCCGCGGAAATAGTCCAGCACGTCGGCCATCGCGTTGGGGTCGATATTGCGCGCCGAGAGATACCGCAGGGCGGACTGGTCGGCGCTGGCCTCTTCGGCGCGGGTGTGGCCGAGGAACACGCGGCGGGCCGAGTTGGCCGATCCGAGCGCCACCCCGGCGGCGGCCTCGGCATTCTGCGACAGCGCGCCGACCGCCAGCGCCATGGCCAGCCCGAACTTCGCGGCATTCGAGGCCGAGCGCAGGTTGGTCATCCGCCGCGTGATATGGCCGTTGGCGATATGCGCGACCTCGTGGGCGATCACCGCCTGCAGTTCCTCGGCGGTCTTTGCCTTCTGGATCAGGCCGGAATGCAGCAGGATGTGGCGGGTATCCACCACGAAGGCGTTCAGCTTCCGGTCGTTGATGACGAGGACCTTGATGTTGCCGGGGCTGAGGCCCGCGGCGGTGATCAGCGGCCGCGCCAGTTCGCGCAGGGCATGCTCGATATCGGGGTCCCGCAACAGCGTCTGGGCGCGTGCCGGCAGCGCGGCGGCGACGAAGGCCAGCGTCGCGACAAGCATGCCGGCGGCAAGTCGGTGCAAGTGCCGTGCCATTGACTGTCAAACGCTCCGGGTGCAGGTCCTGCGCGGGGCAACTTACGGGGGAAGCCATGCGGAACTCAAGGCGCGGCGACGTCGATCCCTTCATTGTGATGGACGTGATGGAAGCCGCGCGCCGCGCCGAGGATGCGGGTCGCCACATCATCCACATGGAGGTGGGCCAGCCCGGCACGCCGGCGCCCGAAGGCGCGCGCGACGCGGTGGCCCGGGCGATGGCCGAGGATGCGCTGGGATATACCGTGGCCCTGGGGCTGCCGGCGCTGCGCGCCCGCATCGCCCGGCATTACGGCGAGACCTACGGCGTGGATCTCGATCCGGGGCGCGTGGTGGTGACGTCGGGGTCGTCGGCGGGGTTCCTCTTGGCCTTCACCGCGCTCTTCGACACCGGCGACCGGGTCGGCATCGGCGCGCCGGGCTATCCCAGCTATCGCCAGATCCTGCGGGCGCTGGATCTGCGGCCGGTGATGATCGAGGCGGCGTTCGAGAACCGCCTCCAACTGGTGCCGGGCGACCTGCCGCGCGACCTGGCCGGGCTGATGATCGCCTCGCCCGCCAATCCCACCGGCACGATGCTGGACCGCGATGCGCTGGCGGCGCTGATCGGTGCGGCGCAGGGGCAGGGGACGGCCTTCATCTCGGACGAGATCTATCACGGCATCGAATACGACCGCCGCGCGGTCAGCGCGCTGGAGATCGACCAGGACGTCTATGTGATCAACTCGTTTTCCAAGTATTTCAGCATGACCGGCTGGCGCGTCGGCTGGATGGTGGTGCCCGAGGATCACGTGCGCATCATCGAGCGCATCGCGCAGAACATGTTCATCTGTCCGCCGCATGTCAGCCAGGTGGCCGCACTGGCGGCGATGGAGTGCGGCGACGAGTTGCAGGCCAACCTGGCGGTCTATGCCGAGAACCGGCGGCTGATGCTGGAGGGGCTGCCGGCGGCCGGGTTCACCCGCATCGCGCCGCCGGACGGGGCGTTCTATGTCTATGCCGACGTGGCGGACCTGACCGATGACAGTCTGGCCTTCGCGGCGGAGATCCTCGACGGCGCGGGCGTGGCAGTGACGCCTGGGCTGGATTTCGACGAGGGCCGCGGGGCGCGGACGCTGCGGTTTTCCTATGCCCGCTCGACCGCGGATATCGCGGAAGGTCTGCGCCGGCTGAAGGCGTTCATGGAGGCGCGCGGGTGACGTCGTGGGCCGGTCCAAGGCGGCGCATACCCGGTTCCGCCGGGGCCGGTTTCGCGCTATAAGCGCTGCAAAAGGCAAGAGGCGGGATGAGCAGATTTCGCACAAAGGCGGCCTGGGCCGCGGCGCTTGCCCTGTTGGCGGGGCCGGTCTTCGCGCAGGGCCTGACGGCGCTGGCGCGGGTCGATGTACCGGCGTCGGAGTTGCGCGACGCGGGACGCGGCGTGGTGCTGGAGCTGGCGCTGTCGCAGCCGGTGCCCTACCGGGTGTTCACGCTCGACGCGCCGCGACGCCTGGTCGTCGATTTCTCCGAGGTGGACTGGCGCGGGCTGGTGCCTGACGCGTTCGACCGGTCGGATGCCGTCACGCAGGTGGCCGTGGGCGGGTTCCGCCCGGGCTGGTCGCGGATGGTGCTGGAACTGGCGCGGCCGCTGGCCATCGAGACGGCCGAGATGGACACCGGCGCGGGCGCGCGCGTCACGGTGCGGCTGGCACCGGTCGCCGATGAGGAGTTCGCGGCGCGCGCCGGGGCGCCCGACAGCGCGCTGTTCGCGCTGCCGCGGCCCGACACCAGCCTGACGGCCCCGGCGCGGCGGCAATCCGGTGACCGCGCCGTGGTGGTGATGCTCGATCCCGGGCATGGCGGCATCGATCCGGGCGCCGAGCGGGACGGCGTGGTCGAGGCGGACCTGATGCTGGGCTTTGCCCGCGAATTGCGTGACACGCTGCTGCGGGCAGGCGGGTTCGAGGTGATGCTGACCCGCGACGACGACATCTTCGTGCCGCTGGAGATGCGGCAGTCGCTGGCGCGGGCGGCGGGCGCGGACGTGTTCATCTCGCTGCATGCCGACGCCCTGGCCGAAGGCCGCGCCAAGGGGGCCACGGTCTATACCCTGGCCGACACGGCCAGCGACCTGGCCTCGGAAAAGCTGGCCGAGCGGCATGACCGGGGCGACCTGCTGGCCGGCGTCGATCTGAGCCGGCAGGATGACGAGGTCGCGTCGGTGCTGATGGACATGGTGCGGCTGGAGACCGCGCCGCGGTCCGACCGGCTGGCCGATGCGCTGGTGACGGCGCTGAGCGACAGTATCGGGACGCTGCACAAGCGCCCCCGGCTGGAAGCGTCGTTCTCGGTGCTGAAGGCGCCCGACATCCCCTCGGTGCTGATCGAGCTGGGTTTCATGTCGTCCGAGCAAGACCTGCAGAACCTGCTGTCCGGGGAATGGCGGGCGGCGGCGGCGGCCGGGATCCGCGATGCGTTGCGCGCCTGGGCCGCGGCCGATGCCGTGGAGGCAGGACTGCTGCGACAGTAGCGGCGGAGCTTACGCCGTGCCGGTGAACCGCGCCATCCAGATCGTGTGACCGTGGCACTCCGGATCCTGCGGGGCATAGGCGAGTTCCGCGAAACCGTGGACGGCGAACAGCGCGCGGTATTCCCGCGCGTCGAGGCTGGCATGGTAGACCGGCGCGTCGGCGACCCGCCCGCGCGTTTCGCCCGCCGCGGGCCCGGCGGTGAACAGCAGCACCGAGCGCGGGGCGGCATGCGCGGCGAAGGTGGCGAACATCGCGCTTTGATCGTCCGGCGAAAGGTGGAACAGGCTGTCCCAGGCGATGATCACGTCGAATTCGCGGCCCAGCTCCAGCCCTCGCATGTCGGCGTGCACCGCCTCGGCCGTGGGCAGGTTCTCGCGAAACAGCTCGATCATCGCCTGCGCGCCGTCGACGCCCGTGACCCGGGCGCGGCGGTCGGCGAGGTAACGCGCGATCGGCACCCCGGCGCCGCAGCCCAGATCCAGGACGCGGCGGCCCACCGCATGGTCCAGCATCCGGTCGAGCCACTTGCGCTCGAACAGGGTCTTGTCGCGGCTGCGGGTGAAGTCGCGCGCGTTGCGGTCGTAGGTGGCGAGGATGTCTTCGGGTTTCATGTGCCTGCGCTACGCCCGGCGCGCGGCGGCTGCAAGCTCGCATCGAGTTGACTGGACAAATGGCGCGAAAGCGCCGATCAGGATCGCCCGCGCCTTTTGACCCTGCCTTTGCAGAAGCATATAGTGGCGTCATCTACTCCAAAAGGCAGACACATGCTTCGGTTCATCGCCTCGTTCCTAGGCGGCATCTTCAGTTGGATCACCATCGGCCTGTTCATGGCCGCGTTCACCGTGGGCGCGATCTTTTGGATGTATGGGCGCGATCTGCCGAATCACGAGCAGCTGGCGCAATACGCGCCGCCGACGATCAGCCGAATCTATTCCGGCGAGGGCCGGATGATCGACGAGTTCGCCCGCGAGCGGCGGCTTTACGCGGCATCGAACGAGATCCCGGACCTGATCAAGCAGGCGTTCATCTCGGCCGAGGACAAGAATTTCTACACCCACAAGGGCTATGACCCGCGCGGCATGGTCGCCGCCGCGATCGAGGCCCTGCAGGGCGGTCGTCTGCGCGGCGCCTCGACGATCACCCAGCAGGTGATGAAGAACTTCCTTCTGTCCTCGGACCGGTCGGCGGAGCGCAAGATCAAGGAACTGATCCTGGCCAGCCGGATCGAGGAGACGCTGCCGAAGGAAAAGATCCTCGAACTTTATCTGAACGAGATCTTCCTGGGACAGAACTCTTTCGGCGTGGCGGCGGCGGCGCAGACCTATTTCAACAAGACCCTGTCCGAGGTGACGCCCGCCGAGGCCGCCTATCTGGCGGTTCTGCCGAAGGCGCCGTCGAACTACCACCCGGTGCGCCATTACGACCTGGCCGTCGAGCGGCGCGATTTCGTCCTTCGCGAGATGTACGAGAACGGCTATCTCGACCGTGCAGCGTACCAGGCGGCGCGCGAAGAGCCGCTGCGCACGGTGCAAAGCGGCGATTTCGAACCGTTCCGCAACAGCCTGCCGCCGCGCGATTATTTCACCGACGAGATCCGCCGGCAATTGGAGCGCAGCTTCGGCGAGGAAGAGTTTTTCGGCGGCGGCCTGGCCATCCGCGCGACGGTCGATCCCGAATTGCAGGACGTCGCGGCGGCGGCCTTGCGCCGCGGGCTGGAGAATTTCGACCGCGGGCAGGGCGTCTGGCGCGGCACCAAGCTGAAGCTGAAGCCGGAGCAGATGACCGACGAGCCGACCTGGCGCGAGGCCCTGGCCGAGGTCAACATCGCGCGGGATATCGACGGCTGGTTCCCGGCGGTCGTGCTGGATGTGGGCAACAACGACGCGCGCATCGGCATCGAGGGCGTCGAGAACGATGCCGACGGACACTGGGTCCCGGCCAAGGACGTGCAATGGGCGCGCAAGCGTCTGGCCGACGGGTCGCTGGGCCGCAAGGCGCGGGTCGCCGGCGACCTGCTGGAGGTCGGCGACGTGGTGCATGTCCGCGCAATGACGTCGGACAGCGACGGCTCGTTCATCCGCTGGACGCTGCGCCAGGTGCCCGAGGTTCAGGGCGCTTTCATGGCGATGGACGTCAACAACGGTCGCGTGCTTGCGATGCAGGGCGGGTTTTCCTACCAGCACTCGGTCTTCAACCGCGCCACCCAGGCGACGCGGCAGCCGGGTTCGTCCTTCAAGCCCTTCGTCTATGCCGCGGCGCTCGATTCGGGCTTTTCGCCCGCCACCATCGTGATCGACGCGCCGATCGAGGTTCTGTCCGGGGGCGAGGTCTGGCGGCCCGAGAACGCGTCGAAGCAGTTCTACGGACCCACGCCTCTGCGCACCGGGATCGAGAAATCGCGCAACCTGATGACGGTGCGGCTGGCCGAGGAAATCGGCATGGACACGGTGGCCGGCTATGCCGAGCGCTTCGGCGTCTACGAAAGGTTGCAGCCGTTCCTTGCCAACGCGCTCGGGTCCCAGGAGACGACGCTGTTCAAGATGGTCGCCGCTTACGCGATGTTCGCCAATGGCGGCGAGCGGGTCGAGCCGACGCTGGTCGACCGGGTGCAGGACCGCTATGGCGACACCGTCTACCGCCACGACCAGCGCGTCTGCGAGGATTGTCGTTATGCCGCGCTGGCGTCGGGCGAGGCGCCGCGGATCATCTCGAACCGCGAGCGGGTGATGGATGCGATCACCGCCTATCAGCTCACCTCGATGATGCAGGGCGTGGTGCAGCGGGGCACGGCGGCGGGCCGGGTCAAGCTGGGCGTGCCGGTGGCCGGCAAGACCGGCACGACGAACGACAACAAGGATGTCTGGTTTGTGGGCTTCACCAGTTCCATCGCGGCGGGCTGCTATATCGGCTACGACCGGCCGCGGCGGATGCCCGGTGCCAGTGGCGGCGGGATGTGCGCGCCGGTCTTCAACGAGTTCATGCAGGCCGCGACCGAGAAATACGGCGGTGGCAAGTTCGAGGTGCCGCCGGGCGGACATTTCATCAAGATCGACCGGTTCTCGGGCGCGCGCCTGCCCGACAACGCCACCGGCGACCATGTCGTCGCCGAGTATTTCCGCGACGGCGAGGAGCCGACCTTTGGCGTGATGTTCGACGGCGGCTTTGCCATGGGGTCCAACCTGCCGCTGTTCACCCGCGAGAACGAGGTGGTGAACACGCAGGTCGAAACCTCAGACGGCGACATCGTGGTGATCCCGGGAAGGGCGAATTTCGGAACGCTCAGTTCCGGCGGGCTGTACTGAACCAGGCGTATCGTCCCGGGATCGCGGATCGCTGAGGCCAATTCGATTTTCGACGATCTTCCGCTAGGCTGGGGCCGCGGGTTTGCGCCGCGGCATTTGCCTATCGGAGGATATCGCCATGAAATTCATAACCGCCAAGTCCAGTGTCGCGGTCCTGTTGCTGACCGCAGGAATGGGCACCGCCGAGGACTGGACCCAGTCCAAGTACGGCGCCGGGGATATGGCCGGCGCGTCGAACCTGATGACGGCGGCCAAGGCACTCGAGGCGGCAGAGCTGATCCGGCGGGGCAGGGTGATCTCCATCGGCCGCGACTACACCGCCGACATGCCGCTTTTCGGCGACCGGGTCTTCGCGCTGCGCGGCACGCGCGGGCTGGCGGGCGGGCCGCTGGGCGCGAACCAGGTCATCTGGATGGACGATTTCATCGCCACCGAGATCGGCCAGGTGGGCACCCAGTTCGACGGGCTGGCGCATATCGGCGTCGGCGGCGACGCGCACATGTTCTACAACGGCACCCCGGCGGGAGAGGTCTTCGGCGGCGCCGGCGCGGCGAAGCTGGGCATCGAGCACGTCAAGCCGTTCTTCACCCGCGGCATTCTGCTGGACATCGCCACCCTGCGCGGCGGCCCGATGGAGGCGGGCGACGAGATCACCGCCGCCGACCTCGAAGCCGCGCTGCAGCGCCAGGGGCTGGAGCCGCCCGGCTCGGGCGACGTGGTGTTGCTGCATACCGGCTGGGGCCGACACTGGATCACAGACAACGCCACCTTCAACTCGGGCGAGCCCGGCATCGGGCTGGACGCCGCGCGCTGGCTGATCGAGCGCGACATCGCGGTGATCGGCGCCGATACCTGGGCCATCGAGGTGCTGCCGAACCCCGACAGCACGGTGGCCTTTCCGGTGCACATGGAACTGATCCCCAAGAACGGCATCTTCATTCACGAGAACATCGCCACAGAGCGGCTGATCGACGCCGAGATCTTCGAGTTCGCCTATATCTTCTCGCCGGTGCCGATCGTCGGTGCGACCGGGTCGATCGGGGCGCCGCTGGCCGCCTTCTGAGACCCTGCCGCGGCCTTGCCGTCCACCGGTGCGGCTGCTACGACCTGCGTCTGAAACCGGACCCGGGAAGCCGATGCGCGCCGAGACCCAAGCCACCGTGGATGCCATCCGCAAGTCGCTGCACCTTCTGGGGCAGCGGATGGAGATCGACACCGCGCCGCACCGGCTGGAGGAATTCGACGCGATGGTCGAGGATCCCAAGCTGTGGGACGATCCCGACCGCGCGCAGAAACTGATGCGCGACCGCC
The DNA here is from genome assembly GCA_024644285.1 of Paracoccaceae bacterium. GTDB lineage: Bacteria > Pseudomonadota > Alphaproteobacteria > Rhodobacterales > Rhodobacteraceae > JAHELH01. Next base: position 9,367 of record JAHELH010000001.1, read on the forward strand.
AGGCGCTGGTCGACGCCATGGCGACCTATTCCGGGATCGAGCGCGACCTGAACGACAATGTCGAGCTGATCGGGATGGGCGAGGCCGAGGGCGATGCCGGCGTGGTGGCCGAGGCCGAGGCGGCGCTGAAGAAACTGGCGGCGCGGGCCGCCAAGAAAGAGATCGAGGCGCTCTTGAACGGCGAGGCCGATGGCAACGACACGTTCCTCGAGATCAATTCGGGCGCCGGCGGCACCGAGAGCTGCGACTGGGCGTCGATGCTGGCGCGGATGTATGTCCGCTGGGCCGAAAAGAAGGGCTACAAGGTCGAGCTGCAATCCGAGACGCCGGGCGAAGAGGCTGGGATCAAGTCGGCGGCCTACAAGATCTCGGGGCCGAACGCCTATGGCTGGCTGAAATCGGAATCGGGCGTGCACCGGCTGGTGCGGATCTCGCCGTTCGATTCGTCGGCCCGGCGGCACACGTCCTTCTCGTCGGTCTGGGTCTACCCGGTGGTCGACGACGATATCGAGATCGAGGTCAATCCGTCAGAGATCCGGCTCGACACCTACCGCTCGTCCGGCGCCGGCGGGCAGCACGTGAACACCACCGATTCGGCGGTCCGGATCACCCACATCCCGACCGGGATCGTGGTCACGAGCTCCGAGAAATCGCAGCACCAGAACCGCGACATCGCCATGAAGGCGCTGAAATCGCGGCTCTACCAGATGGAGCTGGACCGGCGGAACGCCGCGATCACCGAGGCGCACGAGGCCAAGGGCGATGCCGGCTGGGGCAACCAGATCCGGTCCTACGTGCTGCAGCCCTACCAGATGGTGAAGGACCTGCGCACCGGTTACGAGACCAGCGATACCCAAGGTGTGCTTGACGGCGATCTCGACGGGTTCATGGCGGCGACGCTGGCGATGGACGTCTCGGGCAAGAGCCGCGCCGAGGCGACGGCGGAC